>JALNWK010000041.1 GCA_023230925.1 Limnochordia bacterium | reverse complement strand
TTCGTTCTTCGGCAACGCCTTAACAGAGCCCTGTTGGCGAACTGTTCTCATCCATCCGTACACTGTGCTTTTGGATAGCTCATGACGACGTGCCACCAAGGCTACATTACCCATCTGTCTACACTCATCAATCACCTGTTCCTTGAAATCATCTGAGTAACGCTTTCTTGTCACGGTTAATCACTCCCACTAAAGTAATCTTAGCACAAACATAGCTTATGTCCAAATCCTTTAGGGGGCTAGATAGCAACCATTCCCCCCTTCACCTACATGTTTAGCTGAATCCTCAAATCCTTATTCGAACAAAATCACAGACCAGTAGGACAGATCGATTGAAAACTGTACCGTAATCCTTTCAGAATCAGATGTTACTGTAAAAGGAATGGGTACTGCCCTTAGCGATGGTTTATCCGGAGAAGCCACCCAGATCCCTTCTGGTTTGTGATCAATAGTCATAGTTACCTCGACTCGATCGATATACTCTGGCTTTGGCTGAGCAGCTTTCCATTGTTCGGAATTGGCACCAGTGAAGTTGATTAGGCTAAGTACATACTGCCCTTGGTCTCGTAAACGGTAGCAAATGGCATGCACTCTACCAGGAACCGGACGTGGCCCCGCAGCTTCACCATCGAGTAGAACACACTCGCAAGCAGCGACTGGTTCCCGATCGCCATAGAGCCATTCCTTATATCGAACGATGAAGTCATAATAGGAAACCAAGGACTTCCATAGGGAAGCACTAACTTGTTGGGCCTTAGGGAAATAAGGATCGACCAACATGCGGTCACCCTCGCCCATCTCAATGTGTGTACCACCATGGGCGAAGATAACCGCATCTAGCAACCGTACCGTCGCCTCTTCTTGTGCATCTACATAGGCAGCAATCACCGTCGCCTTGCCACCGGAATTCTCATAGGCACTCTGAATGATCCTCTCAATATCACCGTAGGAGCTATAGGGCGGCCAAACCTCAACATAGTTAAAGTCATAGGTACTTTCAGCCACGATGGCCGCCGGCCAATTGGCCACAGAGTTAAATGTTACATAGTCTCGGGTATTGTCCACCTCAGACAACGTACTTTTGGTATCGTTAATAAATGTTCGGAAGGCGGAGGCCAAGACAATCGCCCCGCCCTGTGCATCATAGGCCACCTTGGGATATCCATATTGATCGATGTGAATCCCCGCAAAGTGAAAGCACTCAAGAGTATTTCTAAACTCTCCAAGCAGATGGGCATCCCATCCTGCACCCCGGGACGGGTCCATCAGGAAAAGATACCCATCCCCAAAGTCAATCGGACTTCCCGTCCGATCATAAAGACCCCACTGTTGATGCTTTGCATAAAAGGCAGGTGATGCTGCATAAACAGCCACATAAGCCATGGGTACCATACCAAATTCCCGAGCAAGGCCAATCTTTCTTCTGATCGTTTCCACCCTAAGGTGTCGTCCCATGGAATCCACAAACCAGTCCCCCGGGGGAACTGGAGTATCGTGACGATAGAGCCAATCGTAAAACTGAACTCCATTCAAATGTAATCGGCTCATCGCCTGAAAAGCAGCACGTTCCTTGGATTCATCTCATGCCCCATAGTCACTAACAAATCCATAGCGTGGCTGTTCCGTCCAATCCTCCGCAACATCGAAGGCAGACTCGGCAAAGACCAACCGTTCCCCCCCCATGCTCCAACCACACCGTAAGACCATAGCCAGCCGTCTCCTCAGGCGGTTGCCAATTGAACCTCCAGGATGTGACAGCGGGATCATAGATGCTTTTTGCCATCACAGCAACAACTTCCGTCAACCTTGTGATCTCTACGACAACTCGGTCCGGACCCAAAGCTAGTGCATATTCATCAGCCACAACTCGAATACATACAGGCGTGCCCAACTGATAGGATACACGATCAAGTTCAATCAAGAGCATCCCCTCTTGCTGATCCAAAGCTCCAACTCCGTCGGTAACAACACTTGCCTCCACTACACCAGTCCCCCCTATGCTTACTGCTAACACTAACCAGAAGAAGCTGCGTAGATACTTCACCTCACTATCACAACCTTTCCGTGAGCGTTCAGCACAAACTGAAGCCCGAGGCCTCTAGGTATACACAGCAATTAGTCTCTCCGTCATATCCTTATGTATGGTGTCTTGTTGTAATGCCGAAGATAGGATGAGAATACATTCTCCGGGCATATGCCACAGAATACAGGCAATCACGTGTGTGTGCAATTCATAGCGATAGGAATGTACTTTGTCTTGAGTATAAGTTCATTCATCGCATAATACACTGACCTAATCTTGCTATTGAATTCACAATCTAAGAGAGAAGTCTCCATAATATAACAGGGTACTTGATCCTATTGATCATTTCTGCATTGAGCTTTCTACTCCTTTCCCGCTAGGAACATTCATCTTGGAACAACAACCTTTGACTCGCACCTGCTCCCACTAGGTGCACATAACCTAGCCGCAGTGCCTCCTAAGAACTATACTCGAAGAATTCTACAGACGTTTTCATTAAGCGGTATCAGTACGAAGTGGAAGGTAGATCACCTCACAAACAGACTTCGGAAAAATGTGAGCCCAAAGTTAGGAATAAGTCGCTCCAATATTCATCACTCTTGGTCGGTTACCACTGTCTGTTCGTTGAAGATTGGTATAATGTGGTATCTGCGCGTAGCTACGATCAGACTCTTCTTCACCAGCTAATCTTCGTAATTTTCACTCGGCTCCTTCAATTAGAAGGGTCTGTTCTTGCCCTCTAACCATCCTTTCTGCCTCCAATACTCCTTATCGATATTTCCGTCGGGATACTTAGAGATCGTGCCTTTTAGAAAGGTGAAGACGATCCTAGTGAACATAGGGGTACGCGCATGTCGCCTTCTTGCCATTGAATCATAAAATTTCCTGGCCTGCTTCCGCAGGGTGTCTGCGTATTTATCTTGCTTTGTATCGGGCATCTCCTCCCACTCCTTTGCGCGGAGGGCAAAACCACATTTGTGTACCTTTGGGACTCCCCAAAAGCGCAGACTCCTGGACATAGACCCCATGGCATAACCTGTTCCTCCCCCAGCGGCAGTGGATATAACTAGGGCGACCTTGGAAAACATCTCCTCCATGGGTCGATGGGCAAGGTAAATGTAAGCAAAGTGGTCGAGCAGGACCTTCATTGCCCCAGTCTCCCCTAGGACATATACAGGCGAAGTAAAGATGAGCCCATCGGCTTCCCTCATGGAGTTTAGAATAGGTTGCACATATCCCACATCGGGACATTTGTTCTCCCCACGTTCAATACAGGCAAAGCATCCCCGGCAGAAATGGGGCATGTCCTGCGGGAGAAAGAACTGGCTGAACTCAATACTGCCCTGTCGTGCCAATTCCTCCATGACAATTCCCGTTGCCATATATGTATTACCTTTTTTTGGACTACCATGGACTACGCATACCTTCACTCGTGTTCTCCATTCATTGTAACGCTATGTAAACATGGCAATTCCCCAGGTCTGAGGGGAGTATACTTGCCACCCTATTTATTCCACGGGACCGCATCATATTCGTTTTTATGTCCCGAACGTACTAAGACTATCCATCATGGCAATTATACTCGTCCATGCATATCTAGCCAGTCATGTATCAGTTGACTATTTCTGATAATCCCCTAGGAAACCAGCATCGTCCGCGTACGCACACCGGAACTCATAGGTACCCGATCCAACCGAATAGACTCCATACACGAAGTCTCCGTGGGAGATCACTTCTTTAAAACAGACTCCCACAGCTTTAGGGATAGGGCCATGGCCCTCTTGCACCGTGCTTAGATCAGTCGTAGGCAAATACAGGGTAGCAGTGGTATTGGTGGGGATTGCCAGTTTTACGATCAACTCATTCTGGATGATACTCCACTCCACCCCGATGGGACCACGAACAGAATTGTATTCCGCTTTAGCCCACGTAAGGGGACCCCTGGGGCAAGGACGAAGAACAAAACGCTTGTACCCAGGGTAATCTGGATCCGCTTCGATACCCGCCACATACCGGTACAACCATTCACCCACTGACCCATAGGCATAGTGGTTAAAGGAGTTCATCCCCTCATCCTGAAAACCGCCGTCTTCCTTGTATGAATCCCAGCGTTCCCACATGGTTGTTGCTCCCTGTCTGATGGAATATCCCCAAGACGGATACCGGGTGGAGGTCAACAATGCATAGGCCAGATCCAGTTCTCCAGCCCGAGCTAGCTCCGGCAGTAGATACGAACAGCCCAAAAACCCCGTTGAGAGCCGATCCCCCCGACTTCGAATGTCTCTAACAAGGTGTTTCATGGCTTGTCGCCGTTTTCCCTCGGAAAGAAGATCCATATGCAATGCTAAAAGATACCCCGTTTGGGTCTCACCAGCAACGCGTCCGTCGGCGTGCACAAACTGATCATTAAACGCCCGGCGAATCCTTTCAAAAAGTTGCTCGTAGCTGGCTGCATCCTCACTTCTGCCAATTGCTGAGGCCATCCGGGATAACAACCTAGTACTATAGGCAAAGTATGCCGTCGCAATCACATCTTTTGGTGTATCAGCGTCTATCGATAGCCAATCACCATAACCTATGGCAGGACGAATCAGTCCTTCGCTGTTAGCCTTAAGGTATTTAATCCAACGGGTCATGCCCTCGTAGTGGCGCTCAATAATCCGGGTATCACCGTAGCACAGATAGATGGTCCAGGGAATAATCACCCCGGCATCACCCCAGCCGGCGTTACCACCACCTAGAAAGCCTACACTAGGCGCGATATCACTGAAGGCCCCGTCGGTGCGCTGGGCGTCCTCTACATCCACCATCCACTTAGTGCAAAAGGCGGCCACATCGGCGTTGAAGCTTGCAGTACGCATGAACACCTGGGCATCCCCCATCCAGCCTAATCGTTCATCTCGTTGGGGACAGTCGGTGGGCACACTGAGGAAATTACCCCTTTGCCCCCAGAGGATATTCCGCTGCAACTGATTAACCAAGGGATGGGAACAGGAGAAGCTCCCGGTAATCGGCGTATCCGAATGGATCACAAGGCCTTCAATGGTCTCCAAAGAAGCCCTCCCAGGAAAGCCTGTAACCTCAACGTATCTAAAGCCATGAAAAGTGAAATGTGGCTCATATACTTCCACATCATCTCCCCGACAAATGTAGATATCCCTTTGTCGGGCGCTCCGCAGATTAAGGGTGTACAGACTACCATCCTTTTCTAGCATTTCGCCGAAGCGCAAGGCAATACGATCCCCGGCTTTTGCCCCCCGGATGAGCAGCCTAACACAGCCAACCATGTTTTGGCCCATATCAAAGATAACGGTACCTGTTTTTCTCCTCCGTAGGGAGATGGGTTTTCGTCTTTTGGTAACCCGAATCGCAGGACCCAGATCCGCTACCAATGCACCGTTGTAGGAGGCGAGGGTAGTTACTGGACGCCACTTGCACCTGTTGCTACCCTGGGGTTGATCCCAGCCAGGCACCTCCAAGCGCGCATCATAGATCTCACCCATAAGAAAATCCGAGCTGATGATCGGGCCCCAATTACCTTCCCAGGAAGCATCGGTTCCCAGACGCTCCACCGTACCGTCTTCATACTCTATCTCTAGTTGGGCCAAGAAACCCAAAGGATAGGAGCCATATTGGTGCCGGCCGAAGATACCTACATGCCCTGCATACCATCCATCTCCGAGAATGGCGCCCACCATATTCTCCCCCGGGCGGAGCAATTCTGTAATATCATAGGTTTGGACTTGTAGCCGTTTCTTGTAATCGGTCCATCCTGGGGCAAACCGGGCATCGGATACACGGGCCCCGTTCAGTCTTAGTTCATACACTCCCAAGGCGGTGGCATAGAGCCTTCCTCTAACTACTTCTTTATTAATGGAAAAAGACTTCCGCAGATAGGGTGATGGTGCAGGTCTAACTTCTACCATCTGCTTCCCCCAGGGTGCTTGTCCATGTCCTGCAATCTTGGCTACCTGGGGCCAGTGGGCGTCATCGAATTCCCGTTGCTGCCATCCTTCCTCCAAAACACTACTGCCCTTCCAGGTCTCGTCAAGATCGAGCACCAACGGGGGGGCGTTTTCAAAGGTAACCATTAACCTGCCGATCAAACCTGCAGGAGGTGCACTCTTACTCGCCTCGATAGCTAAAACGTTTTCGCCGGGATTTAATAGATAGGTAAGATCCACCCACTGCATGCGGGGTTGAAACACCGTATTCCGCGAGCTTTCAAAGCCATTTGTATACTGTCGAAAAAGAGAATCACCATTGATGAGCAACCAAGCCTTCTCGATACCCGGGGGTACCTTGAAGGAACGACGGAAATATCCCTGTTGGCGACCTTCTTTGGCACAGACTCCTTCGTCCTGGTCCAACCAGATCCAGAGGTTGTCCTCCACAGCAGGCAAGGGTTCATCCCCATCGGTCTCCAGACCAATCCACTCTGCCCGCCAGTCTTCCGGCTCAAGTAAGCCCATCTCCCAGAATGCAGGATTACTGGTTGTAGGCTTGGGATCTTCATCGGACCACACCCGAACCTTCCAATAACAGCGCTGCCGAGAGGTCAGTACCTTTCCCTCGTAGGGTATATGCAAGGACTTCTCTGAGAACACCTTCTTACTGTCCCAAAGATCGCCATCATCTCGTCTAAGCCGTTCTTTGCTACTGGATACAATAATCTGGTAGGCAATCTGTCTTTGCGCCCGCTCCTTGGACTCAAGGTTCCAAGATAAACGAGGTCTTGACGCATCTATGCCGATGGGATCGGTAGCATACTCACAACGAAGACTGACCGGTGTGATGGGGCTCATCGTTGCTCCTCCTTCTGATCACATTACGTGGGCAGACCTCTGACGTCCTTACGGCAGTAGCTAGTCTATTGATCCCTTCGTGAACTACCAGAAGAATCCTGCATCTTACTCGACAACGACATTAGCTAGGTCTAAGAGTCCTGCTTCCATTGCGGGTTCTTTCATCATTTCTGTAAATACCTCAACAAGATCCGGTTGGAACTGGGTTCCGGCATAGGCATTGAGCTCATCAAGGGCCTCGGGTACACTCCTACCATGGTGATATGGTCTGGTACCCACCATCGAATCGAAGGCATCAACGATGGCCAGAATCCGGGCAGGCAAAGGTATCTCCAGTCCTTTTAATCCCCGGGGATAACCTTCCCCATTCCACCACTCGTGGTGGGACAGGATCGACTCAGCCACCGGCGCCAGCTTCGAAAAGGCTAGGGCAATCCGGTAACCGATCTCGGCGTGTCGTCTCATCACCTCCCGTTCCTGGGAAGACAGGGGACCGCGTTTCTTTAGAATAGAGCTGTCCGTCGCAATTTGGCCGATATCATGGTGCTGGGCCAAGGTCCTAAGGTCATCTAACTCCCGTTCATTCAAACCAATCCGTTTACCCAAGGACACTGCAAGAAACTCGATATTATCCGTATGCTCTTTGGTCTCATGACTCTTGGCTTGTAACGCGCGTTGCAGTGAACCAACTAACTCATTGCCATTTTCCTGGGCATGCTTACTCTTCTTTCGATACATGTGATTCTCCGCTTCCCTGAGGATGTCGGCGATGCTTTGCTCAGGAACGGTTTTAGTAGCATATCCCAGGGAGATACTCAACTTAATGGGGTCTTCGTCCACTTGATCACTGAGTTGTCTAATCCTAGCACAAACCTTTGCCGCATCCTTCTCCGATGTGTTTGGCAGCAGAATGACAAATTCATCGCCACCCCACCGGGTAATCATATCCTCCCTGCGACAGGCCGCTCTTAGGACTTGGGCACACTTGATTAGTAATAGATCCCCCTGTTGATGTCCTAAGGAGTCGTTTACGATCTTCAAGCCGTTTACATCGGCCATAACTAGACTTATGGGCAACTGCCGCTCCCTATCCAATCGTTTTACTTCCATTTCGAAGTACCGACGGTTATACAGACCGGTTAAGGAATCGTGGAACGTGATCCGTTTTAGTTCCTCCTCCGCCTTCTTCTGTTCTGTAATATCCAGTCCGATACCGAGGACACCTACTATTTGTCCATTCTCATCGACGATCCTGGTCTTAATCGTACGGACAATGTGTCTTGTGTTGTCTTGAAAGGTTATTTCTTCCTCGTACTCCTGGGGATAATCACTGACCAAAGCCTCCTGATCTGTTCGCCGGCAGACTAGCAGCTCTTCTTCGGTTATGCTTGGGGTCGTTGTCCCCCAACCGGTACTATCTTGAAACCGTCGATTAATAAGCAGGGGTTCCCCTTCGGGATCCGTAAGCCAAATGTTGATTGGTGCATTGTCTAGGATCGTCTGCAAAAGCTGTTTCTGGGACTTCAACTGTTCCTGGGACTTTCTTAGGGCTTCCTCTGTTTGTCTCCGCCTGGTTGTGTCGTTAAACACAGCCACAAACTGATTACCATCGAGCTTGTAGGCTTTAACCTCAAAGTATTTGCCTGTTCCTTCTAGATACTTCTCGAAATGCACTTCATTGGCATTGGTCGCCAGATTAGCATATTCCTTCAACCAATCAGGACCTATTGTTGGTATGACCTCTCTTACCGTCTTGCCCACAACATCTTTAGCTTCCCTCTCCAAAAGATGCTCAAAAGTCCTATTTACCTCCAGGATCCGATAATCTTGAGGCTTTCTGTCCTTCTCCCAGATGATCCGATGGGAAGCAATCCCGATGGGCGCCTGATTAAACAGGTCCTCATAGCGTTTAGCATATCCGTGCCGTACCCTAGCCATAAGATATGATGAGCCTGTGATCATTAGCGTCGCCAGAAAGTACAACAATGGATATTCACAAGCACCACTAGTTAGCATGGCAACAACTATGCCAATAAACGCCAGATTAAGCAATAACACGATCTTACGACTCTGCAATATGGCATTCGCTAAGGGGATAATCATTAATAGTGTCACTTGACTTCCCGAGATAAAACCAAGCTGTGCGCCCAAAAAAGCAGTATGGGCAAAGGAGGCCACGACCAAACATAGTACTAGATGGGCTAGGTAACGGTTTTTGATCGGTCGGACATAATAGGACAATACAAAAACAGTAAGGTAGGCAATAGCAAAAAGAATCCTATGCCCAAAGGGTATTGGATCAACACTTTGCTCATCTAATAATCTATAAACATAGCCAAAACCGATGTACAACACGGCTGCAACAGCACATACTACCCGAAGCAACATAATAAGCACTGGGCTTAGGTCTTCGTTATCAATAATGTAGCTCAATCTCACCCTAATCACCACTTCACTTCATTGAGCATAACTGTTTATGTGAATCTATACTTTTCCCTGAATCAGCAATGATCGTACACAAGGTATCCAACTTTAAGAGCAAGACCTAACCTAGTGATTTTGCTCCTGTCATACACCTTCTATCGCATAGTCTCTCGTATGCACCAACGATTCCCTTTCCATACATCTAACCAGTACAACTATACCAGAACTAGGTAGTAATGTCAGCTTCTTCAAAGGTTATCTTTTTCGGTGGAAATACAGGTCAGGTAATAACATTAAGACCTTTAACCCAAAAACAAGTGCACTCACATAATAGAAGCCGATGTTACCGCCCCAGCCTCATCAAATGTGAGACGGCTGTTCTTCGGATAGGATATTCCATCAATAACAACAGGCTGCATAAGGGTACACTCCCTAAGCGTGCCATCTTCGTATAAGCCAATACCCGAGAAAACGCTCCCACTACAGCAGATCCCGCATATATCTACATCCCCAACAGGGTAAAAGAAACGCAGTCGTCCACTTTCATAAAAGGATGTATGAACACCAGTTACTCCCCCGCCACCTCTGCACAGGTACCCTTGAACAGATGTATTCTTAGGAAACACACAAGTAACTCGATCATGCACAAAACGGATCCATGTATCTGCTCCATAGGAATAGTTGTTGATCACGGCGGGTTTGGCTAACCTAAACAGGGTCAGTTGCCAATCGGCTGCAAAATGAACCCAATCAGCAGCACAGGGATAGCCATCAATCACAGTATCATCCTTTAGATATCCAATAATTGAACGTATCTCACCATCATCTATGCCATATCTGAGCTTGGCAAACTCTATCCCATGCACAACCTTATTCCTTTCCCATGGAGTATAGTTGCCGTCACAACCAGACAGTACTATGGCCAAAAAGAACAAATAGACAGCAAACCTTTTTCTGCTCCGAGGCTTCATCTCATTTCCTCCACGCTGGCGTACCTGTGCTGAACATCTGTGCTTCATTGAGAGCACCCTTTTGTTCCTTGCCTTCTAAATTGTTCCTATTACAAATATACCATAGTTGCGCAAGCTCGGGAAAAGACCTAGTATAGTTTTCTAACCGCCGAAAGCCTCTCCTTGTGGCAAGAACCGAGTCTGGCCTAGTATCTCGTGGATGACAGACATATTGCTGTCGTCATCCTGTCTGAATAGCTTTAAAACCAACCGTCTTCTGTCGTTGTTGTCCCCCTATTTCCACCGATTTATGAGGCTGACTCCTTGAAAGCTCATTTCTCGTGCTTTGGGGGGGTTTAAGGATTAACATTAACGGCACAATCCAACTTGACGATGCACCATCATTAGGGTATACTCGAAGGCGTTATATTTCGAATACGAACTATTCGTACTCGAAATACATTTATCCTTTGCCAGAAGGAGGTGAGTTTCCTAGTGGAAGAAAACTATCCTAAGACCATCATTGAATCACTCTATCTGATAAAAAGGAGATTGGAGAAGAATTCAAGGTGCCATTTTGATAATATGGGACTAACCTTTCCCCAGATGTCTTTGGTTTTCCTCCTCCAACAACATGGTCCTATGAGGATCACTGAGCTTAGTAACAAAATGGACCTCTCAAACAGTACCATATCCGGTATCGTCGATCGCCTGGAAAAGGAAAACTTGGTCCAGCGAAAACGAAGTAAATCGGATCGCCGGGTGGTTACAGTTCACCTAACAGAAAACCTGGATCAACTTGTTACTGAATTACGCACTGAATTTGAAGAGTTTTTTACGGGAATGTTTGAGGATGTACCTAGGGAGGATCTCATAGATATTATTAAGGGACTTAAGAAGCTTTGCGATGTCCTCGACCGTTGATTCGGTCTTACTTAACGTTTGAGTGGAGTGAAGTCGATGCTATCAGAATTCAGCATTAGAAAACCATATACCGTCGTCATCGGTGTCATCATCGTGATCATTTTGGGAATCGTCTCCTTAAGCGATATGACAACAGACCTGCTACCGAATATTAACCTACCCTATGCAGTGGTGGTGACCACATACCCAGGCGCCAGTCCCGAGGAAGTAGAAACCCGACTATCCCGACCGATTGAGCAGTCGATGCTCTCTTTGAGTAACATCAAGAATGTCAGTTCCGTATCTAGTGAGAATGTTTCAATTGTCATCTTAGAGTTTAATGCCAGCGCCAATATGGATAGTGCCATGATCGAAATGCGGGAAAGCTTAGATATGATGAGTACCTTTTTGCCCAGTTCAGTACAATCACCAATGATTCTTAAGCTCAATCCCAACATGATGCCGGTGATGGTTCTATCTGCAGCTTTAGAGGATAAACCCCTTAGCAGTTCCAGCCAGTTTTTGACCAACGTAGTCATCCCGGAACTTGAGAGTATTGAGGGTGTTGCCTCTGTTTCAGCTACCGGGTTAATCGATAAGGAGATCCATATTGTCCTTAAGGATGAGAAGATCGAGGACGCCAAGGCAAAGCTGCAGGCGAAACTATTTTCATCAATGATGGTACCAGGTATGGATCCCAGTGCCCTGCTACAAGATAACGACTCAGCGCAGTTTGCCCAGTTTGAGTTGACCAAAGAAATGATCTCAGGCATCTTACAGGGGCAGAACTTCAACATGCCTGCCGGTTATCTTCTCGAAGGAGGCACCGCGTATTTAGTTCGAGTTGGGGATGGGATTAATTCACTTGAGCAACTGGAGCAGTTGCCCATTTTGTCTTTGCCCTTTGTGGGTTCGCTCACCTTAAGTGACGTTGCGGAGATCCAGTTGCAAGACAGTACCGATACCACCTATTCCAGAGTGAATGGTCATGATTCAATCATCCTGACGATTCAAAAACAAACCGAGTATTCAACCGCCGATGTTGCCGGTCGCATCAGGGAACGGATGGATCAACTAATGGATATGCATCAAGATCTTGAGATGACCGCACTAATGGATCAGGGCCATTATATTGATGTCGTAGTCAACTCCGTTACCTCAAATATGCTCATTGGTGCTTTGCTTGCGATCCTCATTTTGTTTATCTTCCTACGGGACATTAAACCGACTCTCATCGTCGGCCTAGCAATCCCCATAAGCCTAATCAGCACCTTCATTATGATGTATTTCGGCAAGGTATCTTTAAACATTGTTTCCTTGGGAGGCCTTGCTTTAGGGGTCGGTATGCTGGTGGATAACTCCATCGTTGTCATTGAGAATATTTACCGGATGCGTCAAGAGGGAAAAAGTGCCCGGGATGCAGCTGTAATGGGCGCCCAGGAAATATCTGGTGCGATCACCGCTTCCACACTGACAACCATCGCGGTCTTCGTCCCGATCCTATTCCTCCATGGATTGACCAGGCAAATCTTTGCCGATATGGGCCTTACAATCGCCTTCTCCCTTACGGCTAGCTTGCTGGTGGCCCTTACTCTAGTGCCAATGATCGCCTCAAGAACACTAGCAAAGCAGCAACCAAGGAAAAGAGGACTCTTAGAGTCTGTCCAGGCAGGATATACAAGAATCCTGGAACTGTCCTTAAGCAAAAAATGGATCGTCTTCGCCTTGGTACTAGTCCTGTTTGTGGGCAGCATTATTGGAGCCTTCCGTATGGGCACTGAGCTTTTCCCCACCGCGGATACGGAACAGCTGATGATTCAAGCGGCTATGCCAAAGGGCATATCCTTTACTGACGCTACCGAAATCGCGGATGAGTTAGTGGACACAATCAAGCACATCGACGGGGTCGAGACAGTTGGCGCGTTTTTTGGCGGTTCCATGATGGGCATGGGTATGGGTGGTGCAGGCAATCACGAGACACTCTCCATATATATCCTCCTAGACGAAAACCGCACAACCTCTTCAAGCCGCATTGCCCAGCTAATTCGAGAAAACACCAAGACATCCCCAGCAGAAGTCAGCGTTAATGAATCCAACATGGATATGGCAGCCCTTTCAGGAGGTGCAATTGCGCTTACAGTGATGGGGCGGGATTTTGGTACCCTTGAGCCAATAGCCCAAGACGTTGCAAAGCTCCTAGCCGAGATTGATGGAATCATTGAAATATCCGATGGGATAGAGAAAACCTCACCAGAAATAAGAATTCGGGTGGATAAGGAAAAGAGTATCGCGCAGGGGCTTACCGCAGCCCAAGTCTTCATGCAGCTAAACAAGATCCTATCGGCGGCTAATGCAGATACTGTTCTAAACATTGGCCCCGATCAGTATGACGTCTTCATCACTGACGAGCGCAGCAGTTTGGATCTAACTAGAGATGAACTAGCCAGTGTAACCGTCACCACCCCCCAGGGCAAGACCCTGCGGATTGGTGAGATCGCGGATGTAAACGAGGCCAGCGGGTATGCCTCGATCAGCAGAAAGAATCAGCAAAGGTATCTTTCGGTCACCGCAGCGGTGGATGAAGGATATAATATCGGGCTGATCAGCCGAGAGATCAGGAGTAAATTAGCCAATTACAAGGTCCCCGAGGGGTATTCCATCGAATTCGGTGGCGAGCAACAGATGATCACCGATTCCTTTAGAGACTTGTTCTTGATGCTAGTGTTAGCGGTCATCTTCATTTACCTAGTAATGGTCGCCCAGTTCCAATCCCTCCTCTCCCCGTTTATTGTCATGTTTACTATCCCCTTGGCTTTTACCGGTGGGTTTTTAGGCCTGATCATTACCGGAAAGCCCGTCAGTATTGTCGGGTTCTTAGGCCTAATTATCCTCTCCGGTATTGTGGTCAATAATGGGATTGTGTTTGTGGACTACATTAACGTACTGCGTAGCCGGGGCATGGGGAAAAAGGAAGCGATCATTGAGGCTGGGATCGTTCGTCTGCGGCCAATTCTCATGACCGCATTGACCACCATTCTGGCCCTTTCAACGCTCTTCTTCGGAGTAGGTGCCGGAACAGAGATGATTCAGCCCATGGCCATCACTGCTGTAGGTGGGTTAGTCTATGCCACACTATTGACCCTCGTGTTTGTCCCTGTCCTTTACGATGTATTTCATAAAGAGAAAACCAGAGTGTGACAAGACCACAGATGCGTCGGTTTCGAAACCGACGCATCTGCTGATACCACGTATTCTAATGAGGCAAACCACAGGGATGGGAGCATACTCTAATCGATGTCGCAGTCTTGAAACCCCGTGCTGCAAGGGTCTTCTACCTAATCCTCCTGTGATTAGCCCTTCTTCATCTCCGCCTCTATTGCCTCAAGCCACTCTTGGATCTCTTCCTCAAGTCCATCGGGAATAGCACCTCGGACTTTGTCAAAGGCCATCTGGGCCTTGTCGTACTGACCAAGATGGAATACCGTCTCACCCACTAACCACCAATAGCGCCACAGGTCAGACTCCTCGATGTCGCTGACCATCGTGCCACTAAGGACTTCGTTAGCCTCTTTCCATCGTTCTTGTCCCATATACACCTCGGCGAGCCTAAGACGTGGCAGCACGAAATTCGGATCTTGTTCGATGGCTTTGCGATAATGCCATCCTGCTTGTTCCAGGTCTCCCTTTTCCTGGAGCTGTTTTCCTCTCTTGAAGGCTGCGATTACCTTGGGATCACCCTCATATTCGGCCAGTCTATCCCGAATAACCACATCTTGCACTAATCCGTCAACATTCATTCTGATGCGGTCCCCGGGACTTACGACGCCTTTACGTACTAACGCAACACAAGCTGCCATTTTCGTATCTAGTGAAAGCTGGGGATCATCAAAAAGCATCCATAGCACATCCTCGGCCCACGGCTCTTTGGAACGGGTGAGCACCTCTATCGCCGCGTTTGTCATCACTTCATCTTCGGTCCAAAGCCCTTCGACAAGAACTGTCTTAAGAGTTCCCGTAAGCAATTTGGGGTCTTCTAACTGTCCATCGTCTTTGATGTCTTTCAGCTCCTCGGGAATCTGCAACTCGTAGTCCAAGCGAAACTCCGGAACCTTTCTCAGTTCAGCAAGCTCTGCAGTGAACATGAAACTTTGCAGAATACCGGTAGTTGGTTGTCTATCTAGGGCCTGCTGCCAATAGCGGCGCGCCTGGGCAAACCGTCCGAGATTAAAGGCTGCCACACCGGCTCGTGCCACAACTGGCCAGCTGATCCCCCGATTTCCACCATACCGACGAAAGAAGTCAAACAAACCCCGATCATCTTCCAGATGGGCAAAGGACTCACAGATCACTTCAACAGTATCTACTTCATCACCCCGTTGGGGGTTCCCGGGCCGGTAGGCCCGTACGGCACGGCGCATAGTACCTTGGGCACCCTTAACATCACCCAACTCTTGCTGGCAGCGGGCAAGCATTGCCAATGCGAATACATAATCGGGATAGTCCTGCACAGTCTTTCGAAAATGCGCCGCGGCCTTCTCGTAATCCCCCTGGTAATAGTAACAAGCACCGACGTTGTTGTGGCCTACCGGTGAAAAAGGACATATCTCCAAGATACGCTGAAACTTCGCGTAGGCGCCTTCAAGATCATACTCACGGAGTAGCCTTTGTCCTTCCTCGTTCAGCTGCTCCATCTCCAACCTAAGGTCTGGATTCCTCACCACAAACTCAATAAAGCGATCCTCACCGTGTTCTGAACAACTCATACACCCACTCCTTACTTGTTCCTTTACGCATGATCGGCCTGCCATAGGGCTACTTAGATCATGGTGGCGTATTGTGTACTGGTTCGATCCTAGATAACCTGTACTTTCTGAAATACACCGGTCTACAGTTAAGCCAACGATCAAAATCGTTGGCTTAACTGCTGTACAAAGAAAAACAACATCCTTTGATGACTCAGGACTACTGATCATGTGGTAATCCGGATTTCTGCAAGTAAGGAACCCTCATTACCTACTTCACTAGATAAATCATGTAATCCTGCAACTTGTCCTAAGCCTGTAGGACTGCCCCTTACTCATCAGCACTACCGTTTAAGGTTCTAGATTCATTTAAGAAGCAGTCTACTCAATTCCATCGGTATTTGAGTAGCCAGATCAATGGGACGCAATCTATAGCTATACACGTAGGTTTTGTCCGCATACAGGGTAAACTCAGGATGGGGTCTTGCACCCCAACTATTATCACCGCCAACTCCCATCTGCTTGTAGTTAAGCCGCAGGATAGTCTCATCCCGGCGTACCAGCTTGTGCGGGTGACTTGCGCCGGATAAATCCTCCGGGGTATAGTGTAAGGCAACTACCTCCAGAAGGGGCATACCCACCGCCAGCAGTCCAATTCCTTCATCATTAGTAAGCATCACCCAACGGACATCTGTCTTGTTCCCTGTTTCTTGCGGTTCCAGATAGGGAATGAACTGAGCATCAACTGTGCTTGTGTATACGCCCACATGGGCAGCTGTCTGTCGATCCTGATAGTTCTCCAAAGGACCCCGTCCATACCACGTTATGTGCTCAAACTCCCGCGGTAATGTCAGCATTGTCCCGATCTCGGGTATCTCAGGTAAACCCGGACCGGGTACTAACGTACTGGTAATCGTCACATCGCCAGTACCATAGAAAGTGTAGGACATTTTGTGGGATGAAGGACGCTGGGTTGGTAGCGTAGCATTAACTGTGATCCGGACCCTTCCCTCATCAAGCCTGGTAACAGTCACATGATCGATACTTCTTTTCTGCCCCGCATACCGCCACGTGGCAGTCCTCGTGGGCATACCATTGCCCTTGTCATTATCTAACGGCGCCCTCCAGAAGTTGGGGATGGGACCTTGCGCGATTAGCTCCTGCTCCCTAAAGCTAAAGGAGGAGATGGTCCCTAGGGCCCGATCAAACAGGATACGAAAATCATCACCTTGAATCATGATCTCCTCAGAGGTCTCCACAAGGTCTAGACTGGGTATCACTGCCAAGCTGGGGTTAGCTTCTCTAAAGGGCATCTGCAATTGCTCTTTGGCTACCTCATGACCAGCCTGAGCCCATGGGGCATCCTCCCTTAGTACAAAGCTGATGTTCAGCCAGTATTCCGCGCCCGGCGTTATTGCTGGTACTTTCAGGGGCAGGGTAATTACCTGGGATGATCGGGGTGCTAGTTCTAGCACCTCGCTTCCTCTCTGAAGGACTTGATCATCCTCTAGCAATTCCCAGTCCATCCGGAAGACTTCCAGGTTTGTGAACAAGTGCTTGTTTCGGATTTCAACTTGACCCTTTAGTAAGTCTACCGCTTTTACACCAATGTTCTGGTAGACCTTTTTCACCTCATCTAGTTCGGGCTGTACCCTCCGATCGGGAAAGACTAATCCATTCGCACAGAAGTTCCCGTCGTTAGGATGATCTCCCCAATCGCCCCCGTAGGCAAAGAAATGTTTCTTTGCACTATCCTCTACATGTAAGGTTTCAAAATCTAGCCACAGGACAGTGCTTTCATCACAGGTTCTTTTCGTATCCTGGATTTCCTCTTGGGTGAGGGCACGGTTATAGATTCGGACATCATCGATGAGACCTCTGAATCTACGATCAGTCTGCATATCCCGGCCGATCCCCACAGGATAAGCATTAGGCGTGATCTTCCCATCGGTGGTCCTTTCAGCCTGTAGCTTCCCATCGATGTAAAGCTGCAGCTTTTGCCCATCGAAGGTGCCCACCACATGGTGCCAATTCCCAAACCAATCCGCTGGAGTATTCACCACCGCCGCAATCCATTCTGGACCCCGTTGATCATAGATAAAGAACTCGATAACACTGCGGTTTTGCCCGACGTAATTGGCGGTATACTTAAGCGCGAACTGGGTATCTCCCTTGGCGATCAGCACATGATCATGCTCGGGAGCACCCTCAGGCTTTACCCACGCCTCAAGGGTTAATCCTTCCCCGGTAATGTTTAGCGTTGGCACATCGGGTAGTATGGTATATCCCTTCAGACAATTTCCAGATCTACCTGCCACCAAATCACCAACAACCTCGGATTTAAAGCCTGATCCACTTCGATCTAGCACCACTTGCTCGACCGGTATCGGCCACCGCAGGGCTTGATCCACCCAGTCCCAAATAAAAGCACCCTGCAAGATGGGATATTTTTCGATCACATCCCAGTACTTTTGCAGATTCCCCACGCTATTGCCCATCGCGTGGGCATACTCACAGAGGATATATGGTTTAGTGCCGGCCTTCCCGTACTGCTCGACGGTATCTACGTGGGTATACATCGTGCTGTGTATATCCGCCCACCGGTTATCCCCCTCATAATGCACTAAGCGGGTGGCATCCCGCTCCTTTACCCACTGAGCTAGGTGTTTGAATGTGTTACCGTTTCCCGCTTCGTTCCCCAAGGACCAGATGAGCACCGAAGGATGGTTCTTGTCCCGCTCCACCATGCTTTGTACCCGATCAAGACATGCGGCTAGCCATTTCGGGTCACTCTTCGGTAAGATATGATTTGCACCATGGGACTCCAGATTAGCTTCATCTATCACATAAAGACCATATTCATCACAAAGATCATACCAAAGGGGGTCATTGGGGTAATGGGAGGTGCGTACTGCGTTAATGTTAAACTGTTTCATGAGAAGAATATCTTCAATCATGCTTTCCTTGGTGAGGGTCCTTCCGGTGTCCGGGTGGATCTCATGGCGGTTTACACCCTTAAACATGATGGGTTTACCGTTAATCTTCATCTGGTTCCCTTCGAGCTTAAACTCCCGAAAACCCACCCGACAACTGGCAGTCTCTACGTTCTCCCCGGCCGCATCCTTTAAGGACAGAACCAAAGTATACAAGTAGGGATCCTCTGCAGACCATTTCCATGGACTTTGAACAAATCTTTCGGCCTCCACTCTCACTTCCCCTGGGCTGGCAACACTGACCTCGGCAATGATCGGTTCGTCAAAAGCAGGAAGTCTGTTGGCATCATACAACATCCCCTCCAACTGATAAGCTGTAACCGGCTCGTTTCCTAGGTTGCGCACATCTATCTTTAGCCTTAGGATTCCATGTTTATATTCCTCATCAAGGTCCGTCATCACTTGGAAGTCCCTAATATGTACCTTAGGCTTCGCATAGAGATAGACATCCCGGAAAATACCACTAAGACGGATAAAGTCCTGGTCCTCAAGCCAACTACCATCGCACCAGCGATACACCAAAACGGCCAGGGTATTCTCACCCTTCTGTAGATACTTGGTAATGTTAAAGTCCGCAGGGGTAAAACTATCTTCGCTGTATCCCACTTGTTCCCCGTTGACCCACAGATAGAAAGCCGATTCCACCCCTTGAAGACTAATAAATACCTCCCGCCCCTCCCACTGCTCCGGTATGGTGAAAGTATGCCGGTAAGAGCCAACGGGATTATACAAAGTGGGGGCCTTTGGTGGACGGGGATTCTCATAGCCCGTCCAAGGGTAAGTCACATTTGTGTAAATGGGATAATCATAGCCTTCTAGTTGCCAGCTACTAGGAACCTTGATCTGATCCCACTGGCTAATGTCATAGTCCTCTTTGTAAAAATCCATCGGTCTTGCCCCAGGATTTTCCGCCCAGTGAAAGGACCACTGCCCATTTAGCAGTAGGTAATACGGCGAATCCTTCGGATCCTGTTTGAGGGCAGTTTCCACATCGGCAAAGGGAATAAATGTAGCATGGGCCGGTTCTCGGTTCACCTGGAAAACCTCAGGGTTATTGTTCCACTCCTCCTTGCCCGCCGATGGCATGGTGCAAATGATTACCACAACGAAGATCAGTAAGATCAGAACAGCCGCAACGTTTTTCCACATCCTTACTACCTCCTTCGGTGTTCTCATATACAAGACTCAATCGGTTCCTTCTACCCGTAACACCCGCACAGTACCACAACAAGGGCTCCACGGAGGAATGTGTAGGTAGCAAGCAGTCTCCCCGAGCGGTTCTAGGGAGAAACTGCTTCCTTCAGGTGCTAACTGTATTTGCCATGCTCTTGGATTGGTGCAATCGGGTAAATAGATCGTGGTTGATTCATTTCCACCGTCCTCCTGCCAAGTGCATTCAAAATACCCGGTGTCAGCATCGTAGTAATAGTGCTGAATCTTCCCGGATACAGCCATAGGGTATCCCCGCCTAATGCTTGGAAAGAATGGCAGTTGCGCCATGTGCGGCCCCTCGTAGGACCAATAGGCATCGCCACAGAGCAACTGCTCAAAGATGTCTTTGATACACAAAGCAATGTCTTTGGTTTGCTGGGAGTTGTAAAAAGCACCCCATTCACCGACGAACATGGGTGCTTGTAGACGGTTTCTCGTAAGTTCATGCTGTTGAAAGATAAACCTCAGTCGCTGGGGGCTAGCCCCTTCGGGAGATTCCGTATCTGTGACCAGATCATATCCGTGGGGGGCATAGGCTTGGGATGGATCCTTAGTTCCCCTTTGATCTCGCACCGGTTGAATATTACTTAGGACCCCGATATTGCCAAAATAGTTGGTCTCCAGAAAAATGATCCCGTCCTGATCCACACTACGGATCGCCTCGGCCACCCGCTGATAAAAGGAAGACAGAATACCCCACTCAAATTGTCCATACCCTCTTGTTACTGCCCCAATGACCCGGGCGTATCTGCCTACATCATTGAGAATCTCTAGACGTTCTGGTCGCCTTTTCGGATCGAGCCAGGCTGCAAAAAGCTCATCGAAGTCCATATCCTCCCTAGCCCGTCCCCACTCTTTGTGAAACTGCTCATACATCAACGGTTGGATCTGGTTCACCGCTGAGCCAATAAAGGGTTCGTTCATGATGTCATAGCCAATGACGTGATCATAGTCTCGGTAACGAGAAGCAACATAGCGCCACGCTCTAGCGTAGTGATCCTGTAGTCCCAGGCCATCCACCGCAGGACGATTTTGCCAAAAGCTATCAAAGGCTTGCCAGATGGCCGGACTAAGCAGATAGGCATCACTCCATATTTTAGTGGGAACATGTGGTTTGCCATCGGTTAGCACCGCCCAGGAGGGGGCACCACCACCATAGGGATATCCAAACAGGTCTTGGTGCATATCTAAAACGACCCAGATCCCATATTCCGCGGCCAGCTTGATCAGCTCGGCATTCCGGTCCAAGTATGCATCATCATACTCACCGGGATGGGGTTCCACCCCATCCCAAAAGATCCCCAGCCGAATCACATTCAGGCCCCACTCCTTCAGCTTAGCAAAATCGTCCCGGGTCCACGGACCGATATAGTTCCGCCCCTGATCCTTGCAGACCATGTTGATCCCATGCAAAATGACAGATCTGCCGGCACTATCTGTAAACTGCCCGTCCTGGATCTGCACCGTCCTCATAGATACACCTCCAAGCTGCAACCAGTTAGTACAGTTCCAGTTCGATCACCGTATCTATTTCATCGGGCAAATTGGCGGCACCCAGATTAATGAAGGCATAGTCGGGAAAATCCACTGCGTTCCAGGGGGTCCCCACCCGCAGCTCCGATCCATCTGCTAGCAAGCGGGCCCTTTTGATCCGGCCATTTAGTCCCGCCAAGGGAATCGGTCCAATGGGCCGATCTAATACATGGGCATATAGCTTATTACCCTTTTGGGTGTAGCGACCCCATTCGGGTTTTACCAGATCAGCCATACCACATCCATAGATACTCTCACCATTCCTTGCCATCCATTTACCAACTTCCCGCAGGATCTCCTCCGACTCGCTCGGAATCAGTCCCCGGGCATTGGGCCCCACATTTAGCAACAGGTTTCCGTTCTTGCTAACACATTCCACAAGGCCCCTGACCACCTGCTTTGCCGACTTGTAATCCCGATCCCTGGCACAATAACCCCAGTGGTTATTCAAGGTCACACAGGCCTCCCAGGGAATAGGCTCCCCTTTTTCATTACGAATCCCTTGGGGTGGGATGATCTGTTCCGGTGAGGCAAAATCCCCGGCATAGGGCTCAGGCTTAGTTGCTTTAATGTTTCCTCCAAGCCTGTTATCAATGATCAGATCTGGTTGGAGCAACCGGCACATCTCGACCAGCTTTGTTGCCTCCCACGTTTCTCCGCTCATATTATCGTAGGAGAAATCGAACCACATGATGTCGATCTTACCGTAATTGGTAAGCAACTCTCGCACTTGACCGTGCATATACTCAAGATACCGGGAGAAATCCCGGGACCGATCCCGGAAAGCAGGATTATCTCGCATGGGATGATGCCGATCGCCAAAGGCGGGATAGTCATCGTGGTACCAATCGATCACTGAATAATAAAAGCCAACCTTTAGACCCTCATCCCGAAAGGCATCAACATATTCCTTAATCAAATCCCGGCCGGCAGGGGTATTTGTCGCTTTGAAATCCGTGAGTTTGCTATCGAAGAGGCAAAAACCATCATGGTGCTTCGCGGTCATCACCACGTATTTCTGCCCGGCCTCCTTGGCTAACTTGGCCCACTGCTTAGGATCATACTCGGTGGGGTTAAACTCATGAAAGAATGGCTGGTAGTCTTCCTTGGGAATCCGCTCATTACTTCTTACCCATTCCCCTCGGGCTGGAATCGCATATAGCCCCCAGTGAATGAACATGCCGAATCTAGCTTCATTAAACCACTGCATCCGTTCCTGCGCCTTTGCCATATGAAAGCACCCTCCTTTGTTGTTTGCAGATTACTCTTACCAACCGTTGCCCCAGCAAGGGGACAATACCAATGTGTATCCTACCCACTCCGGTCAATTCGATTAATTCACAACCAACTGCGCCAATATGCTATACCCGGCTAGATTGGCAAGTCTTTTCGTACCTGTAAGCCGAACTTGCCAAGCCCCTTAGGAAGTCTGTGGTACTAATGGTTCCGGTAGGTTCTGGTCTTCATATAACTTGGCATACATCCCCCCCTGCCGAACTAACTCTTGGTGACTGCCCTCTTCTTTGATCCGCCCCTGATCAAGAACCACGATCTTATCCGCATGGCGGATGGTGGAAAGACGGTGGGCAATAATGAGGGTTGTCCGATCCTTGGCCAATTCCAACAGGGCCCCTTGGATCTCCTGCTCCGTTACCGTATCCAAAGCGGAGGTGGCCTCGTCTAAGACTAAGATTGGTGGATTCTTCAAAAAGACCCTAGCGATGGAGATTCGTTGCTTTTGACCACCAGATAGCTTAATTCCCCGTTCCCCCACGTAGGTGTCATATCCGTCGGGAAGGGTACTAATAAATTCATGAATCTGGGCCTTTTTCGCCGCGGTGATCATCTCTTCTTCCGAGGCACTCGGATCACCATAGAGGATGTTTTCACGGATTGTCCCCGTAAACAAAAATACATCCTGCTGTACCACACCTATTTGCCCGCGGAGGGATTGGAGTTGTATCTGTCGGATATCCCTGCCATCGAGAAGAACTTGCCCATCGGTTACATCGTAAAACCGCGGGATCAAATGACACAAAGTAGTCTTACCACCACCCGAGGGTCCCACAAAGGCCACCGTTGCTCCCGCCGGGATTACCAGGGAGATATCGTTTAATACCTCCTGGGACTCGTTATACCGAAAGGAGACGTTCTCTAGGGCGATCTCCCCGTAAACCTGTTCCAGGCAGATGGCATCAGGCGCATCCTTGATACTAGGTTGAATGCTCATCAATTCAGTAAACCGAGCAAAACCCGTCATTCCCTGCTGGTATTGTTGTGTGAAGTTGATCAAGCGACGGATTGGTTGCAAGAAGAAGCTAATAAACATCAAGTATGCAGTCAAGTCAGCTAAGTCGATGTATCCTCGGTACATAAACCAGGCGCCCGCGCCAAGCACCGCTACATTCAATATGTTAGTCAAAAAGTTCAACCCCGAGGAGTACTCGGCCATAGCCCGGAAGGCTTCATACCTTGAGTATTTGAAGGCTACATTGGCATGATCAAAACGCCTTTCCTCATAATCTTCGTTCACAAAACTCTTGGCCACCCGGATACCAGAGAGGCTGTTTTCCACCTCAGCGTTTACATCGGCAATTTTCTTTCGTTCCTGCGTGAAGGCATTGGTCATAGCCGTGCGCTTATAGCTCGCATACAAAAAGATAGGGGGAACAAAAGCAAAGGCAATTAGGGTTAAGGGTACATTGATCGTCATCAGATAGGCAAAGGAACCAAGGAGCATTAAGCCTGCAATAAACAGATCCTCAGGACCATGATGGGCCAGTTCAGAAATATCCCGCAGGTCGTTGACAATACGGGACATTAAATGACCCACCTTCGTATCGTCGAAAAAACGAAAATCCAGTGTTTGCAGATGAGTAAATAGATCCCTGCGCATGTGATACTCCATGTTCACACCCATCACATGACCATAGTAGTCCACTACGTATTGGCAAAAAAGCCGACCCACGTATAGGACACATAAGACCACTACCCATAGGAGAACCGCCCGCATATTCTGGTTCGGAATGAAATCCTTCATGAACATGCGCGTAATGATCGGAAAGGTCAGGTCCATTCCCGCAATCAAGCTCGCACAGATCATATCTAGTAAGAACAACCAACGTTCTGTTTTATAATACGAGACAAAAGTCTTCAATAAGTGCATAATCCAAAGATCCCCTTTTTTGACTCTCCCCCACGCCGAAAAACGGCGGATTCTTGGTTTGCCCTGCCGACGGTCCCCAAGCTTAGACCCGATGTCCTACGGCAGACAGCTTAAATTGCAGGCCCTAATCCTTCCTCTATGCCCTTGGCTCTTTCTTACCTTACTAGTTCTTAGTATTTCCCATCAATAAAAACTGCGGGGCTAGCACCTGTCATGGTAAAGGACTGTACGGCACTCCTTAGGTAACCAATTTCGGCAGGGCACTCCTTAGTTGTCACAGTATAAGCAGTAAGCCCTATCGTAGCCAACATCTAGGGAAGATTATATCATACAAAAACGAGGAAAAGTCACGGAAATGCATTTGCTAGTCTTTCGGAGCTACCAGCAAACCGGACTCCCACATGTCTTTTCGGTTACTCGATCCTAGAAGCTATGAGACTATCCACTACGTATTTCGCCAATCTGTGAGCATGTCCTTGCCCTGACACTAAAATGAATTTGGATGATTCCCACAGTCGCGATCCCTTTAGGACAAAGATAATCCAACTAAACAGGCTGTTTGCTACTCATTTGTGCTAAAGCATCTGCTCCGCGCAAGCCACCAAGTACAACCAACTTGAACAATGACGAAGATACGGTGACCACCATGGCTAATAGTCAACAATTGACCTGAAATAGCCTTACCTAAGCTGCGCATATCCTTAGCATAACCAGGTAGTCCCCGCGGCCAGTCCACCTTCCCGTTGGTCTACTATGCATTGGGTAACTGAGTGTTGCCCAAGTACCACCAACTAATGCAACAAAGTGACTGACACGATACCTACCGCTGATGCCAACGGCAAGTGTAGTGCAAGCGACAGGTATCCGGGATAACACTATAATCTGGTAAGAAAATTGATTTGCTTTTGACCTAGGAAGGATGGCAGTATTGCGGCACAGCTGGCCTCGAGTCCTGTTAGCCAAAAATAGCGAGAAGTAAGACAAGCCCATCGTTCAATGGGCTTGCATACTGTTTACTGAAAGCTAATATCTACCGATGCCTGTGTGGTTTTGGAACCTTCAAGGATAATTTCAAGTAAGAATTTCTTGCCCAAGAGGTTCTCCTGATACGATACGAGGCCAATCAACTGGTACTCCTCGGGGAGACTAATAGTCTCCGTAAAGCTCTTAGAGATACCCGGCACAACAAAGGGAATAGTGGTGCTAATATCCGAAACCTCTCTCCAAATCTCTTTCTCTGCGTCGTTGTATAAGATCAGCGTAGCCGTATCTAGCCCTAGTTTTCCTATACCTGATGTACTTACTTCTACGGTTATGTCCCGCTCATACTGCTGGTATTCAAATATGACTGGATTGGGTTTAATCTTGAGGGTTCATCTCCGTAAGTGTTGACCTTTTTCTTGTTTCCCACTGCATCTTTGCTTGATCTTCAGCTGAAAGTATTCTAAATCGTGAAAGCCATATGATTCTCGTTTTATAACCTTGATCTTAT
>JALNWK010000040.1 GCA_023230925.1 Limnochordia bacterium | reverse complement strand
GAACAGGATAAATATGTGAACATCACAGCGTCTTCCGAACTCATAAAAAGCCTGGCAGTTGAGCTAGGATTACCGATTACCAATTATTTTCTCAACGACTCACAAATAAAGAAAATGTTAAACTACAGCCTTTAGGGTTTAACACCATGTTTTCCCTTTTACTCCTAAAGTCAGGTATCATATTGCCCAGAAAAGTCAAGGGTTTCCAAAGCCATTTGCTGTTTTTAAGTAAGGAGTTTTCCAACAGCTTATGCGGTTAAGCTGTTGGAAGTTGGTGCTATCAGTGACACAATATTCCGAACAACGACCTACCCTTGCACATCCAGTTTCATGCCATCATAGGCCACCAGAAAGCCTTGCGGGTTTAGCCGTTCCTCAAATTGTCCATGGAGTAACCCACCATTATGGGAGAAATGAGTGGCCACAAACACGGAGTTGCCGGTGGCCATACCCTCTTCGAGCATCCGCCTTCTCACTTCCAGGATGTTCGGGATTCCCATATGTCCGGTGCTTGGGTATTTCCCGGTAGTACAATCAAGCAGGGCCACATCAATGGTCTTGTCTTTTAAGAAAGACCAAACCGGCTCACTGTAATAGCCGCTATCATGTCCATAGAACAAAGTGACACCCTTTCGTTGGAAAAGATACACAAAGGGTTGTCCGTGACTAGAGTGTTCGGCGGGAAGAGGGGTTACCACAGCATCTTCGATCGCGGTAGGTTCCCACAGGGTTAAGGGGTGAAAAACAACAGTTGAAGCCAGATTCCTTTCTTGTAGGATCTCCCCCACGGCTGGAGAACCGTAGACGTTGAGCACTGGTTGAGGAGACGAAGCTGCTATAAAGGGTTCCTTATGCATGCCCAGCTCCTGGGGGTAGAAATGATCTCCGTGGGTATGCGTAATTAGTAGGTGCTTAACTTGGGCCAAGGATCTTCTGGCTCTCACCGACTGCATGTAGGTGTCGGGCCCCAGATCGATCTTGAACTCCTCGTCGATGAGAATCGACGCGCGACTTCGCAGATCCTTGCCCCCATTAATCCAGGCTTGTTTACATAAAGAACACTGACAGTATACGCCGGGAATACCTTCAGCGGCTGCGGTACCAAGAAAAACGATTTTCACTGATTTCATCCTTTCGTGCTTGGTTGCTCACCTGTTTGACTTCGAGGGTTAGGTCAATCTCACTAGTCAGATTCTATGAATGGGTTTCACATCCCTTCTAAACATCGTTCAGAAAGGCCCAAGATCCCTTGAATTGGTAAGAGGAGTTCTTGTACAATAGAGCCAGCACAACGGCGTTGAATCTGGGGTGGATTAGAATGATTACTACAGTGATGTTTGACCTTGATGGGACCTTGGTACATTTTGAGTATGAAGATTTCATTAAGGCATATCTGGAGGCAGTTGCGGCCAAGGTCGCCCATCTGACTGAGCCTAGAGGGTTCGTGCAGCAACTGCTCCTATCTACTGATGAGATGATCCGTTCCTTGGATCCTACAAGGAGCAACAGTGAAGTCTTCTGGGACCATTTTCCAAAAGGGTTAGGCTTGCCCCTTGAGGAGATCCTTCCGGTGATTGATGGCTTCTACGAAAATGACTTTTCCCATATTTGCAGGGTATTGGAGATTACGCCCTTACCCCAGGCCCGTTCTATGCTGCAAACACTCATTGGTCAGGGCTATGACGTTGTTATTGCCACCAACCCGGTTTTCCCTTTGACTGCTATTAATGAACGCCTTAGATGGGGTAATATCTACGGTCTACCCTATCGTCTGGTTACGTCATACGAGGACTTCTCTTACTGTAAACCTAATAGGCAGTACTATGAGGAGATCCTGTGTAAGCTTAATCGCGAACCAGAGGAGTGTATCATGATCGGTAATAATACTTGTGAAGATCTGGTGGCTGGTGATCTTGGAATTACCACCTATCTTGTTGAGGACTGTCTCCTTGACGATGGCCCCTTCCGACGGGAACCGGATTTCCGAGGCAGTTTCTCTGATCTAGTCCGGTTCATCCAAAGTGAGAAGTTTGCAGGGCTGTAGGAGCACTAATTAGGTCACAGTGCATGGACAAAGAGACGGATCCTTTGCATAATGTGAGGAGACAGCAATGTTTTATTTAAGTGGGGTCAGGTACAAAGGAATACTAGACATTCAGGAATTGAGATTACAACCTCTTGCGACGACGTGTATCGTGGGGGAAAGCGGTAGCGGAAAGTCTACTCTGTTAAGGCTGCTGAACAACCTAATTTCACCCGATGAGGGGACCATCCTATTTAAGGGTACGGACATTTCGGCATACGATCCCATAAAGCTAAGACAGACTGTAACAATGTTACCCCAGACACCCTTGATGTTTCCGGGAGACATTAAGGATAACTTGCTTTTGGGGCTTAGCTACGCAGGGGGTAGGCTACCTTCAGATGATGTATTGCAGGGCTTGCTGGAACAGCTGCATCTTCATCTGACCATTGACGGACCGGTGGATAAACTCTCGGGAGGCGAGAAACAAAGGGTGGCCCTAGCCCGTCTTTTACTGATGGAGCCAGAGATACTACTCCTAGATGAGCCAACTTCGGCTCTAGACGAACAGACGGCGGGGAGCACCATGGGTTACGTCAAGGATCTTTGTGCCAAGAAGCAATGGACCTTGATTATGGTAACCCACTCGATGGAATTGGCCCGCAATGTGGCCGATGAGGTAGTTGTCATGGAGGCGGGCCGGATTAAGGAGATCTATTAGGAGATGTGATCGGTGCAAAACTCAATAATTGAAATAGGCATTCCCCGCTTGCTAAGTGCCTACGTTTTTGTAGCAATAGTAGCGTTCATCGTCAGAAGAAGGAAGCTGGACACTGAAAGAGAAATTATTATTGCTACCCTTCGGATGACAATTCAGTTGATCCTGGCAGGATATGTCTTAACATACATATTCGGGGCGCAGCATTATCTGGTAACACTGATTGCCTTCCTGGTGATGCAGATTTTCGCTGTAAACAACATTTTCCATCGGGTCAAGACCCCGATTAGTAGACCCCTCAAGTACAGAATAATACTATCCTTAAGTTTGGGTACCACTTTGGGTTTATCCTATTTCCTGTTTGTGGTGGTAAACATACATCCTTGGTACTTGCCCCAGTATTTCATTCCCATATCCGGTATGATTGTTGGTAACTCCATGACTGGCGCAGTTCTTGGTACAGAGCGGATGATTAGAGGTTTTCAGCAGCAAAGGGATTTGCTAGAGGCAGCCTTGATGCTTGGAGCAACTCCCTATGCGGCCTCTAAACACATCACCAATGAAGCTTTCTTGGCTGCCATTACCCCCACAGTAAATTCAATGATCGGTATGGGTATTGTTTCCCTGCCGGGGATGATGACTGGTCAGATTCTTTCGGGAACCCCTCCGCTTACTGCAATTAGATACCAGATTGCGATCATGTTGGTGATCCTAGGAAGCGTATCGCTTACCGTCTACCTGTTGATGTGGACAGGTTATAAGGTGTTTTTTAATGAACGGGCACAGCTGATTGATCCTGTCTAAATTAGGAAGATCTAGTGACTTTGCTAGAACGAGTGCAATCTAGAAGACCAGAAGTCCTTTCAGGGTTGAGCTCAAACAATCAAGCAGGCGCAGGACGAAAGGCGGGTGTCGTACCCACATTTCTGGCCGTAACTAAAACACCTTGTGATCCAGGCAACTTTATTTCATCGAGGGCGCGGGATCCGATGAGTTCTCGGTGTGGATGACCAAAGCCTTGGGGATCATATTGAGTGACTTGCATAGCACATAGATGATCACGGGGAGAGATGCTTTTCCCAGATGGAGATGTGCGGACTAGTTTGTAGTCCGCACATCTCAATGCATAGATCTATAGGAACCCTAGTTATCGAAGGTGACCTTTAGGTCCATACGCTGCAAAACAACCACGTAGGGATTCCAAGTGGATAGCAGGTAATAAACCCGGAGGATATCGTCTTTAACCTTCGTGAACTTCTCGATCATGTAGAATCCATAGCAGCCGCCATGGCGGTTTAATGGTTCAGGACCAATAACCGGACCGGCAAGGTCTGAAGGAGCTGATGGAGTATACAGATAGTTGTTGGCGGCTACGGCATGGTTGGGAATGGAGATTCGCTCACTCCAAGGGCCCCACGGTTCTTTGGCCCACCTGAGATCTCCACCGCCGTAGGCAAGAAGCCAGATTTGAAGCTCATTGCACCAGATAACGGAGAATTCCCCAAAGACCGGTTCCTTGACAACAGCTACCGCGTCCTTTTCTTGGTCAGCCCAGATTGGAATACCGTCTTGGTTCAGACCAGCATAGTACTTCATGGCACCCGGTTTTTCGATGTCTTGTGCGGAAATCACCCCAAGAAATAAGTCGCTCTTACGGTAATTCTCCCCACTTCCCCAAAACACAACCGGCTCTTGCATATCTTCTAGCCCCGGAATGGGTTTCGGGGCAACATGGGCATTTATTTCTACAAATCTACCACCTACAGGAGAAAACTCCCTAATGGGACGATACATCCTATGTTCTTCGTCGAGATGAACTAGTACACTCCGGCCAATACCATCCCGCCAGCTAGTTCTTACCAGCATGTATATCTTATCATTAAGACTAAACCCCCCCGTGGGTACTTCGAAACCACCCATACTAATGCCTGGGGGCTTCATACGCAAAGTATTACCCCACCTATCGGTGAAGACCTCCAGCTTCAAACCGCCCTCTGCCTCGGGGTCTTCGGTCCTGCTTTGAGCGGCAAAGGATTCGATGAAACCTTGGCTTCCGATGGTATCGCCAAAGAGGAAAATGAGTCGATCACCATGGGCGAATGACTGGCCGAGGTCTGTACCGCCTACAGCATAACGGGTAAAGGTCTGATTCAATGTCGGACGATAAAGATGCTTATCCCAATCCGCCATTACTTGCTCAAGCTTGATCACTGATCCAGGGACCACTTCAAGGCCTACCACTTCTGTACTACAGGGTTCTGTCCTTACCATCGCCGCTTCAACATAGAAGGAGCCGCCTTCGCCGGTAAAGAGAACCTCCTGTGGTTCACGCCAGACAATGAAGTCCTCACGTTCATTCAGACGAAAATGTCGGAGGGACTGGTCAATGTTATATAATTCCACTTGGTACGTCCACGGACCGGGTTCCAAGGGCAATAGGGGCGCGTGCCAGGCGTAGGTGAGGTGTCCTGTCTTCGCCCAGGTTCTGCGCCCCACTTCCTTACCTTGTAAATCCAGTTGATTTGGTACAAGTTCCACGGGCAGCGTAATACGTTTAGCAAAAGTGGGAATCTCCTTTCCACTAGGAGAGGTGAAAACCACTCTGGCGACGATGTTCTCCATTTCGGATGTGCTTAGTGAGGAATGAATCCATACCCGCACTAGACTGTCCCCTGCAGTAATTCTATCGGTCAGCTCATCTGTGTAATAGTCATAGGAATGGAGTTCAATCTGCATTCCGGACCACCTTCCCTGGGTATATAGGGTACCATCCTGTTGATCTACTAGCTGTGCTACAAGTTCTAGGTCTTTCAAGGCCCGGTCAAGTCGGGCAATCTCAAAGGGAATAGTCCTTCCATCATCAATATGGTCTAGATCCAGTGTGAGAATGGATTCGCCGCTGGTTGTCGCAAGCAGCAACCGCAGGTCATCTACCCGTTGATTACTCTGCAGCTTTATTTCACCTTGTACGGGAAACTGGGCGTCTTGAAATAGGCCAGACTCAGTAGAAACGCTAATACTCAATGAAACCTCAGGCCCGATAATCCACCATGGCACTCGAAGGACATCTTGGGTGTAACCCTCTTCAACGTATCTTAACAAACCGGTATATTCTCCAGGAGGAAGAGCCTTGTGGCCTAAATCTACAACGGCACTCTCCTGGGCCGGTAGAGTAAAGATCTCTTGTCCCGTATCCTCAAAAACGAGAACATAATTGCCCGGAAGAAATCCGGCGGTTCTAGTAATGCTAAACTGCAAAGGATCCTCGTTTACATAGACATCATAGCCAACCCTTCCCGCGGCTGTGATTACCCCAGCCTTCAATTGATTTAGGACCAATGCTGTTCCCAAACGTTCATAGCCTTCGGTTATATGCAGTTGAGTCATCTCGTAGGTGCTTTGCCCCTTGCTGCCGCATCTGCCGTATAGGGGATCGTAAACAACGGGAACATAGGCAAAACCTTCACACAGGATCGTACCGGAGGTAAGGTTCGTCAGGCGGACACTTACCTCACCGGTCTGACGTTTATAACCCATAACCGCGCTATACACGTTCTTTGGATCGGTAAACTTCCCTGTACTGTCGCTGTACAAGACGAAAGAACCCATTTCCCCAAGTAAACCGTCATCGGATACTAACTGAATCTCCCACCGGTCATAGAACCAACTCTTCTGTGCCAGTACAGCCCGCAGACTAAGTAAGTAGTTGTTACTATCCCTTTGTGTAGTAAGTCCCACTAGGTCAATCGTGTCTCCTACTTTACCGTTAGATTTAGCGATATTAAGAGTACTTTTGACCAGTACATCGCCATGTATGGCGTCAGTGAGCATGTGGAAAGCCCCATTGTCCTCACTAACGTATATGAGAGAGTCTAGATCCTCTGATGCTACTGTACTTGGTACTAACAGTGTGCAAAGTAGAGCAACTACGATCAATCCATAGGCCGGCTTTTCCATGCTTCGTCCTCCTATCGGCGAGAATTTCCGTGATAATCGTTTTGCATTAGATGTTCTCTTTAATTCATTGCACCATGTGCCCACTGTGTATAGACCCTACCCCACCAATAAGCTAATCAACAATTAAGTGTAAGAGTCCTGGATCCTTCGCACCGATCAGTCGTACATAACCAAGCTGTAGTGCATCCTTCGAAAGCCCTTTGTTGGTGAAAGTAAGTCGCAGGAACTTAGCATCTGATGTTTTTGGGACTTTGCCAGTGACATTAAGTTCTAGCCATGGGTTTGAGTTACTTTTTTCTGGGTAGACCAGGTCTACGACATAGGGCACCATGTGCCATGTTCTCCCATCAGCAGAAGTTTCTATTAATATGCTCTCCTCAATTGCTGGATCTTTGCTGTATAAGGTCAAGGCATAGCGGTGTAGGTTGGCCATGTTCCAGATTAGGTACTCATCTTTCTCCCCACTACGCATGATTCGATCTCTATCCCCAAAGAACAGTTCAGGATCATCGCCGGTATAGTGCCACCCACTGGATTTTTTTGTGGTTTTAAGCGCTTCGGTGGTGCCGAACCATCCTAGGTCCTTTGGAGGCAGAATGTGATCCTCCAGTACATTCCAATTGCTAATGACAACGCGCTCCCGCCTCTCCGATTGGATTCCATGGACAGTGGTAGCATGGATAACAATGTCATAGGCTCCATCTTCAAGGGATAGCGTGTTAAGAGTAAACTCCTGAGACAAGGACATCGCCTGAAACGACATGCGATCTATGCCGGTAGTGTCCATGGGTCTACTGACTCGGGTATCGGCGACTACCCGCTCAAGATCAATACGGACGTCGGCAAACTCACAACTTGGGATTAGTGGTGCGACCTCAATGCTGACTTCTCCTGTCAACCAAGTCCCTGGTGCGGGTTTGACCAAATCAATGTGCTCCACCGTGCATCTTGTTGAGCAACAATGCTCTTGCCCATCTTTGTCGATCATGGTAGCAAAAATGTCATAGTAACCCCGATCTAGTTGGGATGGGTTTAGCACTAGCTCTGTAGGAAGACAATCGCCTTCATAAACGGTTTGCCCATTGATGTCAATCTGAACCCGCTCAAGTGTTATACCCGGCGCCTGAACACATATCGGAGTCAGATCGGTTATCTGTGTTCCTTCAACTACAGAGGAAAACCACACATACCCTAGGGGGTATCCTAAGACAACTACTTCGGTAAGAGCTGCTTCTCCCCGTTTGCTCACTAACTCATCAATGCGAAACTCAATCCAGGTAATATCCTGGTCATCTGGGAGAGTAATAATGGCTGCAGCTCCTGGTTCTTTGGGAAACTCATCCACGGCGATCTTCCCGATGGGTGTTTGCTCATTACCGAAAGATACGGTCCCTTGGGAGATCCTTCTCCCGCTGCTGATGCTACCGTAAAGAAACAGGTATTTGACCCGTTGGGGGTGGGTCCATTCAAGACGTACCCAAGAGTTCTCGCCATCTTTGCTGACCCAGTCGTACTGACTGTTTCTGATTTGGGTGACGATCTCTCCGTCGGTGAGGGCTTCCACCCTGTGGGAAGATTTGACCGAACTTGCCTTTACAGCGGCTTGTGGAGCCAGATTTACCAAGGGGGTTGCACCAGCGGGCTTTGGTTGTGGGGTTAGGGTTGGTCCATTTACATAGATAGAACCGTCTTGCCGGAAGCCCATCCGATCAATGGACAGACGGCGATTCCCCCCGCCTACCGCTGGATCAGCGTGCACATGGTAGATGATGAACCATTCATTCCCGTCGGGAGATCGGCAGACACTATGATGGCCAGGCCCAGAGATTTTGCCGATCCAACTGCCCCGGCTGAGAATCGGGTTGTTTTGGTATTTGACGTATGGTCCTAGGGGATAATCGGAAGTGGCATATCCCACGGAGTAATCAGGTCCGCCGAAGTAATTGGCCGAATACATCAGGTAATATGTACCATTATGCTTAATGACATACTGACCTTCGTTCCAAAGATGGTTACCTGAGTACATTTCCCAACCTTGGTCCGGCTTGGTTAACAGCACCGGTTCCCCGATCACAGAAAAGAAATCATCACTAAGCTCAATACCATAGCTGTGGCTTTCGTAGCGTCCTCCACCGGTGCCCATTTGGTCCTTCGAATAGAAAAGGTATTTTCTACCGTCATCGTCAATAAACGGACTAGCGTCAATGGCCGCGTAGCCAAAATCAAATAGGGGTTTTCCTCGATCTACAAAGGGCCCAATGGGACTCTCACTGATGGCCACACCAATCCTTTTCCCTCCTTGTAACCGTTCGGCGGAATAGAATAAGTAGAACGAATCTTCGTATTCAACAACCTCAGGTGCCCAGAAATCGGCAACACCCCAGGTGTTGCTTGGTTTCACGTTACCTTCGTGTTTCCAGTTGACAAGATCATCTGATGACCACACCGAAAGACCCGTGCTATACAGGTAGAACCTTCCGTCGGAAGCTCTAATTACACAAGGATCTGCAATACCGATATCGATCGGGTTGCTAAATGTGACAGATTCAAGAGTCTGGGCAGCTGTCATTGGTGCTAGCACTGCTATCAGGACAGCGACACAGGCAATCAATACTACGACTTGTGAACCTGGCTTGCTGTGCATACTCATTGCCCTCCCGGGTACAAAGATCATAATTTGAAGAATGATTTCTAGAACGTCAGCAACGCTGTTTCCTAAATATTTAGTGAGCCATTAATTACACCTTCATCCAATTTGGTTTTGGATACAGTGTCTCCTGTTACCTCGGTGTGAAGATTGAGTTGTGGGTCAACGAAAACAGCGACCATCAAAGCTCTTAAGTCGTTCTCTCGCTGGTATCCATTGTACCATGGTAAACATGTCACCACTCATCCCGTAAACGTGCTACTTCAACAATCCCCTCCTTCTATACAATCCTTTACGAGCCATCGACACGGTTTTCAGGCCTCGTCCGTACCACTAAATCTCTCCTCGCCGGTTTGGCACAACTTATACCAAAGGATGTGCATTCTCAACTTTCGAGCGACCTGGTTACGAACAGAGTCTCCCTCAGCAAGCGACTAGGACTCGGTAACCAAGTCAGACAACAGGCTATATGCAACGGATCTTCTTACAGATTTTGGGCTAAGTTGATTATATGTTACCATAGGCACATGGAAAACTCAATAAGCAGGTAACAATCTTAACCTAGACGGGTTTGATCTGCTGCCACCGTTTGTGTAGGGAACGGTGATAAAACACATATAAAAGGGAGGTCGCCCGGGATATCGCTGTATAATTCAGGTGACGGTGGTAGTTATCATCGAAGGCCTCCACATCTAAGAGGAGGACTACTGGTGCTTCCAGACCCTTGAAGCTGTGGATAGTACAGAATTTGACGCTGTCCTCGACCAGTAGTTTGAAATCAATTCCGGTGATATCCTGGAATCGGCAAATGCCTTGGAACACATTAGTACCTTGCAGGCATGAGTTCTCATAACGATACCTAGAGAGCAAGAGGATCTTTCCCGGGTCAGTACCTTCGTGTAACAGGTCTTTTACGGCTTTGACCACCAATGTTCTTTGCTCGCCTTTATCCTCATACATTCGTGCTCGAACCTTTTCCCCTTGTACCTTTAGGTACTTGGCGGGGGGGATTCCTGTGACTTCCGCGTTGCAGTCTCCAATCTCCTTCGTATTACGACAGTTGGTATCCAGGGAAAGGAGTGTTGGTTGAGCTTCTTGTATCAACTGAAGGCCTTCTTCTAAATGCGGATTATACAGGTTTTGATTAGGGTCATAACACATATGCCAAGTTCCCCGGGTAAGTCCATCTTTTAGGATCTGATCCAAGCAAAGGATGAACTCTGTACGAAACAGATCTTGTCCTTCATCTACTACAACTAAGTCGTAGTGATCGTGATAGATTCCGTGGGAACCCATCGCGAGGAACCCTTCGGGGACTAGCTCATTGAAGTAGACATCCGGTGATGGGGTGGACTGATCCGGAGCACAGCCCACTTTTTCTAGTGATGTCATGATGTAATTATGAAAGGTATCGATCCGAAATCGCTGCGGATATTGGTCTAATAGGTCCACAGCTTTGTGCTGTAGGTACTTACTCAGGTTTTGATTATAACATAGGTAAAGAACACGGTGTCCGGTTAACACCTTCCGGCGGGCATACTCCAAGCTAAGTAAGGTTTTTCCCGTACCCGCACCACCACTAAGGAGTATTCGCCGGGAGTCCTCGGCCATGCTTAGGCGTTCAGCCTGTTCCTTGGTTAGTGCCAGGAGTTGCTTCTCTGTCTTACTCACAATATGCCCTAGGGAGGGGACAAATCCGAAATCTCCCCTTAGATACTCGGTCAAACAGGAGACCTCGCCGGGGTTGAGTCTGCCTCCGGTAAACCCATGCTTATTACGTAGATCCTCTTGCCAATACCGAAAGACCTTCTTTATATAAAGCTCAATCTCATCAGGGTCGTCTCTTAGGTCAAAGACAATTTCATCGATAATATCCGGACCTTTGGCGGTAAAAACCGTATCTGGGAAAAGCACCCCCACTGCGTACAAGCAGCGGCCAATGGGACTCATCTTCCCAAATTGCTGTTCTAAGTGCCTGCGCAATGAGTGCATCGAACCGATTACCTGTTGGAAGGGTCCTTCGCTATTGGCATGTTCATTGCCAAAACGATCCTGGAAATACCATATACCCGATCTGCGGCTTACTCCCCCACCTTTCACTTCAAGGCACAGTACTCCTTCGGAGCAAATGACCACGAAATCTATCTCACCAAAGACTTTATCCCTGTGATTGGCTAGGCCTAAGGAATGCAAAACAACATAGTCATCAGTAAGATTCTGCAGGGCGCAAAAGACCTGTTTCTCTGCGTTGCTTGTAGTATCGTGCTCATAGTACGGTGGGATCATTTTGCTCATCGTCCACCCCTCCAAAGAATCAGATTTTGGCATTATCTTCTACGCATAATGCGCTATTTCCTTCTCAGACATCAAAGGATACCACCATGCCGGGCTTGACAATGACAACGTCTCAAAGGAGAATAAGACTAAGGTATGAATGGCTGGGAGGGAAAATGGTGACTGATACCAGTCTAATTGTTCTAGTTCAGCAATGGGCAACACCCGTCCTTAACTGGTTAATCGACGCTGTTACCTTTGTCTGTCGGCTTGAGAACTATGTCTTGCTCTTTCCGATCCTTTACTGGGTGTATGAGAAACGTTTTACTGTGCGATTGGCCTCGTTGTTTATGCTATCAGCTTATACCAACTCAGCTTTCAAATATGCCTTTGCAACAGAACGGCCACCCCAAAGATTACACCGAGTCTCTCAGCCCGGTTATTCTTTTCCCAGCGGTCATGCCCAGACTACGACTACCTTCCTCGGTTATGTGGCCCTTAGGGTTAAACGGCGTTGGCTGTATATCTTTGCATCCTTATTTGTGGTCTTAGTGTCCTTCTCCCGGATCTATCTGGGGGTTCACTATCCTATTGATGTGATTGGTGGATTAGTAATTGGGCTTGTTCTTTTGGGTCTGTACCAGTTTGCCCTTGCGAATATTAGGCTCGAGCCTGGTAGTAGACAGTGGTTTCTTGTAACGCTGGCAGTATCCTTCTTTATGTTCCTCAATCACCCCCAGGGTGACGGACCCATGATCGCCGGTCTGTTTCTCGGTTTTCTTTGGGGATATGGAGTTGAGCAGACCTGTCTTGATTTCAAAGAACAGACGCTTGTATGGAAGCAAATAATCAAGGTTGTCTTAGGATTTGCCGGTCTTTTCTTGTTAAAGTTGGCTTTAGATACAATTCCGGTGCTGGATGGGATTAGAGGAACCTTAGTCACTGTTGTTTGCTACAGCGTTCTGGGATTTTGGGTTAGTGCGGGGTCGCCCTGGTTATTCCAGGTTCTTAGACTGGATTCCTCCAAGTCCTAGCTAGGATACACAAAAACGCTGCAATGAAATCCGCAAAGTTGCTAAGGTAATAAGTTGTAATGCTAGAAAGGAACCACGAAAAACAGGGTATTTCCACTACTATAGATCATAGGGGACGTTCATGATTCTCCTAGCCAATCCAGTTGGCGAAGACGCTCTAAGACAACCTTTTTGGGGAATAGCTCGCAAGACAGTCTAGAGGATACGTTAAGTGCAACGATACCGACCATTAGATCTACGTCCTTTGCAAGTATACCCTTCCTGCGGGTAATCTAGGACTAAATAGCATCAACTATGATAAAACAAGAGCAAAGATAAACTTCACCTTTGCTCTTTGTAGTGCATTAGTCTATTTGTTGTCTTAGTGTTTTTCCACTGTGACATCAGCCATAATCCGAAGACCTGGATGATCCGAGAACTCATCAAAGCCAAAGGCAAAGTCCGGGGAGCTTAATTGTGCAAATAGGTTACCAGCGATCGTTGCCTTGATCTTCCCCTTTAACTGTCCCCTTTCAATGACCAAAGCCTGGTCTGCGGTCACAGAATAGGATCCGGAAGCGGTATCTTGGGCGTGCAACCCGAGTACACTCAGAACCATGATTCCCCGATCAATCCCCTCAACAAGATCCTCTAGCTTTCCTTGTCGGGGAATGAGCAATGGACCCGCTGGGGTTGGCTCCATATTTGCCTTATTTGCGTATTTACGGTTAAGCAAAGGCGTCTGCAGACAGCCGTCCTTGATTACTGCTAATCTCTTTGACGGTATACCCTCTACTGTGCAGGGTGCGGAGCCGTATTCATGATTCCGTAGGGGCTCGATGTACACAGAGAGGCTCTTCGATAGGATCTGTCTTTTGGCGCGGAAATCATCACAAGTAAAGGCACTGTGTCCTTCCACTACCGCACCACCTGCAAGGTTATTTTGGATGTATTGACTCAAGAATAGGGCTGTGACATCTGGCATTAGCAAAATGGGCATCTTGCCTGATGGAAGGGATACTGTTGACGGCTCCTTGAGCCGGGCAGTCATCTTGCCCACGGTTGAGATCACGTGATTCTTCTCAGAATCTGTTGCTAGTCGACGTTTGCCGTAGGACTTGCCGAAGGTGTTATCTGCGTAAAACCCGAAGGAGCACCCGCTTACTGGATAGTAAATGTCTAATCCGGCGCTGTTTCGGATCCTCTGCCACCCGATACTGCTGTTGGTTCCTCCATCAATAGTCCCAATCCCATCGTCCTTCAATCTTTGGGTTGAACCCTCGATAAGCTCAAAATGCTTTTCGACTGGTAGACGGGCAATATTTCCGTCCCAAAGGTTTACCCGCGGATACTCCCGGGGGGCGAGAATGCCGGGTTGATCTGGATCCACGAAGGATGCTTGCCTAAAGAGCACGAGCCATTGATCAAAATCCGTATCGATGCTGCGATCGAGACTTGCATGGGTATGGCTGCCATCATGCCAGATAATATGAATATGCCCAGTAAGCTTCTTATTGATCGAAGGGGCGGCATACGGTCCTCCGACTTTATTTTCATGCAGACCGATGGAAGTGACTTCCTGTTCGGAAACGAAGTACCTCCAACCGGCAATCCGTAAATTATCCGGTGCTTTAGCCGACATCTGATCATTTAAAGACTGGTCAAGCTTATTGCAGAATTGGTCACTATATGCGCGGTTCATCATTGGCCACCCCCGATCGTGATCTTCTGATCTTTTTCGATGACAATAAACAGATTTGATCCGCCTCCACAGGATACCATCTGACCGCTTTTACCACAGGTACCCGCTGCATTACTGTTTACCGAGCCTAATCCGCCGGATATGGCCTTTAGAGCCGAAAGGATTTGTCCACTGAAACTGGTTGCTTGCCTTGGGATTGCTTCTTCCCTTAGTTCATAGACTCCGGAACAAGTAAAGACGAAATCCCCCGTAGCTGGGTTGACCTGTCCCCCCATCGCTCCAGACAGATAAAGGATCTGTTCATCTTCTTTGAGCAGACCCGCTTCCTCCAATAGAGTACGTAACTGGGATGGAGTAATGTCTTCAAAGTCCTGATTAATCGGGTAGGCATTATTGACGGTAAGTCGAATATTGGACATCCGAGGGATTGGCAGGTGTTCGTAACTTTGAGCTCTAGCTGCACCGGTATTTCTTACACCGGCTTCCCTTGCAGAGAATACATCGGCCAGTCCGTCCTTAAGGACGCCATTTTCCACGATGGTAACAGTATCCCGGGGTACTCCATTGACACTGAAGGGCTGATCACCATTATCCCCTAAGATGGGACCGTCCACAATGGATACAATAGGAGCAGCAACCACTTCTCCCGTGCGAAACTTACCGTTTTTGGCCAGGATAGTGCTTTCCGCCCGGTCCACCTCCGCCGCGTGACCAAAGGCTTCGTGGGCAAGAACCATGGCTAGGGAATAATCAATAACCAGCTTATAGTGACCAGCTTTAATCGGGGTAGCCTTCGTCAAGTTCATTGCTATGTTGGCCGCTGTCTCTGAACGTCTCCGCAACAGTTGGCGATACTCATCGCTAATCAAGACCCTAGGGTCCACCCCACTGATATTCGCCATTGTGCTTGATGCCCTTCCCTCGGTGCGGGCGGAGATCCCGTTACGAATGATACACCGGGGGATGGCAAAATGTACATCGGTACCGTCGGACCGAAAGATTCGCCATTCTTCATAGCCGATAAACAATCCGGTAGAGACAGACAGTTCTGAGCCCAAAGCCCTGGTCTCATTGTTGATCTCGATTAATGCGTTCTCTAATGTGCGGAGATCCAGCTTGTTTAGGTTGTAGTCGATCTGGGCAGGGCGCCTAACCTCGTGTTTTTGAAGGTTGAATACTTCAGTGTTGGTATGACCCCCCGCCACTGGTGACTTTTTAGCCAATTCCGCAGCGCTACCTATAAGCCTCTCCACTTCCCCTGGGTCAATCCGATCGGCAGAGGAGAAACCACTGAGTCCGTCCTTGGTAAACACCTGAACGCCAGTGCCTCGCTTGCTGTTTCTGTGGATGCCGTCCACCTTACCATCGACTACATTGATCCTGATGCTTGTAGCATCCTGCAGTCTTGTGATTGCGTAAACGTCAGATGCGACACTTGCCTTCATTGTTATCTCTTTAATGCTATCATATTGTTCAAGATGCATGTTCACGAAGCTTCATCTCCTTTCCCCTGCTAATTTCCTTCTGCTTGCAGGTCAGGAATCCTTGTTCGTTACCTCAGATCGAATGCTGTCTAAATGCTTGCCGTAATTCCTGTTCGAACTTTTCGATGGCATATTGCAGCATTACCCTTGGCATGTCTTTGTAGTGTGCTTTCAAAAACGCGAATTCCACTTGGAAATCCCGCTCTCCGATCTCCCGCAGCATCCATCCTACGGCTTTGTGGATTAGATCATGTTCATGATCGAGAAGCAATGTCGCAATGTGCAGTGCATCATCAAATTCGTTGTGTTTTATAAAGTAAAAGGTCGCGATCATGGCGATCCGCTGAGCCCACAGGTTTTGTGCTTCGGCCAATTCGTAGAGTATACTCTTATCTTCAACTTCGAACAGGTAGGCCCCGAGGATCTTGTATGCGGATGTATCCACCAGATCCCAGTTGTTAATATATGGGATGTTGCGTAGGTACAGTTCCACTATGGCTTGCCGCTGTATAGTGGACGTTTTTTCGAACTTGTAGGTCAGGATAAGTAATGCGGTCAGCCGGTGCTCATGGATGGCATCTTGAAGAAGCAACTCTACGTCCTCCAGAGGGATGTCCCGGTAGTACTTTCGTGCAATCTTCCTTTGATCAGGGACCCGGATACCAAGAAACCGATCTCCCTGCCCGTATCCCCCCGGTTGAGTCTGGAAGAATCGAGCAGAGTGTTGGGCCCTCTCTTCATCAGCGAATTTGGCGAGATCCGCCTTTACCACAATCACCCAGTCCATGATATGACCTCCTTTGATAGCCTCGTGAATATGGTAACACAAATAAGCAGGGAATAGACGGGTGCTATAGCACTTCCGCAACTAGGACTTAGGAAGCCATAATGCAGACTTGTTTGTCCTTTTTGCTGTTAGAAACTTCGGAAAAGATGATAGGACCCCTTTCGCCCCCAAAAAGTGACTTTAGAAGCGAGTTTTAGCCAGGTCATCCATAAGTGCAAAGCTGCCCGAATAGCGGGTTGCCTTTGGCCTGTAAGGCTTGGAAATCAGAAGGGGCCAGCACAAGGGTGTGCTGGCCCTATGACGGTTACTCATTGGTTCTGGTTCACAAAAACATCGGTACTAGTAGACGCGGAGTTCGTATAGACCGAAGGTATCCCCGCCATTAGTGGCATGGAACTGGAGCTTTATCTTGTCCGTTGACACTGGCTCAGATTGCAGACGGTTACGTCGCTGGTAGTTGCCTCTTACCCTTTGCAAAAGCTCCCACTTTCCGTCTATGACGTAGAGCAGATCACGGTCTCGTACAATAGACGGAATGACGTTGTGGTCATACAAGATCTCCAGGTTCCGGATGCGAAAATCAAAGTTAGAATCAAAGTATAGGTCTACTTCGCTTATAGTTTCCTTTGAGCCGAGGTCCAGCTCCTTGGCAGAATCTTCCTTGTCCTGTTAGTAACTGTGAGCCAGGAAACGATCCTTGGCCCATTTCACCCACTCCGGTTTGACACCAAGCACATCCCACTGGGGATAATCCTTGGCGATAAACCCGCCGCCTCTACCTAGGTAGGTCATCATATCATCGGCTGTTTTTTCAATCAATTCCCGATTACCTGTGGGCATAACCTTCTGAATATCCACCGGTGACCAGAAGGTAACTTTCCCTGAATACTGGGACAAGTATTCTAATCCAAAAAGACCTGGCTGATCAAGTTGTAGTACGTCAACTCCCACCTCAATCAAGTCCGGGATGATCTCTGCTATGTTTCCGCAGGAGTGCATCATCACCTTAAGCCCGCCTTCATGGGCTTGACCACATAGACGTCGGAAGGAAGGCGCAAAAAGTTCTCGCCAGCTGGGCGGGCTAATGAGTAAGGCCTCCTGGCTTCCCCAGTCCTCTCCGAAGAGTATGGCATCAAAGCCGGCATCGCAATAGAAAGATATGTTCTCAGCTAACATGCTTTCGATCTTTGCACCAAGTTTGGTGATCTCGTCTTTGGCAAGCAGCGTATCCATCAGGAAGTTCTCCATCCGCCGCATCTTACGCATAATATTGAAAGTAAAACCCGGTAGTCCACCCATGAGGAACTTGTCTGCGTGACGCTCTCTGGCCTCCTTCAATCTCTCGATGTCTTCAACAACAAAATGAGGAAAGGCGATCTCACCTAGTCTGTCAAACCCGTCCTCCAAAACGCCCCTAACTACTTCGCCCTTGCTTGCCCCATCTAGGCGACCCCAGATATTGCCCCATTCATCTTCATAGACCAAACCTTTGAAGTGAGGTACTTGCTTAAGTAGTTCTTCATGGTATCCCCACTTGCGATGCTCCTCCAATCTCTCTGTCCGGTCATACCTTACGCCACACCCTCTAAGATCCGAAGGACCACCGCCAAAGTCCCAGCCTATTCGTGCTGGACGATCAAACTCGATTACCCTAGTAATGAGTTCTCTACTATTCAACTTACTCCCCCTCTTTCAGCTGGATTAAAACGACTAACAGGAAGCATCGAGTATAACAGTTAACGTTTATGTGTAGAAACGGGTAAACGGATGTATTACTACGTTAATTGTATCCCAAATCCGACTTTGGCGACATGCACATTTTCAGCCTAGACATGGATTTTATTAAGAATTTCCTCTACAGTGCATGAGAGAAGTCTAGAGTCTCAACCAGCGTCAGCCGCGCAGGGACAATAGACACATTGGAGAACTAGTAGAAGAGAAGCTGATTGAAGGCAGGGTGAATGACATATGGAATATTGTTTGAAACCGGATTTTGAGGAAGTGAACCAACGCTTTGAAGCTTTTTGGCACCGTGAAATCTTTGATCGACCGCCGGTGAGTGGGATTAGGTTCTTGATAGAAAACCCGAGGAGGGTCCCTGTAAAGACCTATGCACATCATAGAGAAAGATGGCTGGATGTCTCTTTTCGCGCCGAGCAAATCGCCATAGATTTAGCCAACTACAGGTATCCCGCGGAGACACTTCCGGTCGCTTGGCCTAACATGGGCCCGGAGATCTTCAGCGCGTGGTACGGTTGCGGGTACGAGTTCGGAGAGACAACGGCATGGACCACTCCTTGTGTGGATGACTGGGAAGATGATGCAAAAACTGCTGTATTTGACCCGGAGCATCCATTGTTTACGGCAACGATGAGATTTACCAAGGAGCTTCTCCAGTTTGGGCAAGGCAATTTCCTTGTTGGTCTAACAGACTTTCATCCCGGTGGCGACCATCTTGCTGCCCTACGGGATCCACAAAGACTTGCCTTGGATCTGATTGACCACCCAGTATTTGTGCAGGAAAAACTAAAACAGAGCACCGAGGAGTATTCTCATGTCTATGGGCTCTTTTATGAGCTACTGCGCGATGCCGGGATGCCCATCACTTCGTGGACTCCCCTTGTGTATCCCGGAAAGTACTACATCGTTTCTTCTGACTTCTCCTGCATGATCAGCCCCAGGATGTTTGAGGAATTCTTTCTGCCCGGTCTTATTGAAGAATGCCGTTTTCTCGACCGATCGATTTACCACTTAGACGGACCCGGTGCGTTGAAGCACCTTAACTGCATCTTGGGCATTCCTGAACTAGATGCAGTCCAATGGGTTCCAGGGGCAGGTCATGAGGGATATGCCCAATGGGTTGCGGTTTACCAACGAATTCAACAGGTTCAAAAGGGAATTCAACTGGATATCGATATTGAGGAGCTTCCTATGGTTTTTGAAACATTACGCCCCGAGGGGGTCTGGTTCAGCAGTATCCGGGGTGTTGCTGATCAGCAAACACTGGAAATTGTGCTCAGACGGATTGCCCAATGGCAATAATGGCTTCTTCTGTTAACGTAAATATCCGCAGAAAGCATATACTACTCCCATACTAGTTTAGGAGTGATATTGATGGCACGAGATCCAAGACAAATACTCGATGACTTTGTAGGAGGCTTAAAGGAAGTACAGAAGACGAATGGTGAGCAGGTACGATCCTTCATGAGCTTCTTGGGGTCAATGTATAAGCCTGGCAGTCTGGACCTAAAAGCAAAAGAGCTGATCAGTATCGGCATATCTATACATAACAGATGCGAATATTGTATTGTCTACCATGTCCACAATGCACTACAAGCTAAAGCTACCCGACAAGAGATCATGGAGGCCGCTATGGTAGCTGTGGCCCTTGGGGGAGGGCCCTCTATGGCCTATTCAGTTAGTCTTCTTAAGCAGGCCATTGACACCTTTGAACCGGATTTCAGTAGCTAATACTATGGGTTACGTAGCTGCATATGCTCACACCTAGCCCGTCTTCGGATCCTCAAAAGATTGATCTGTGGAAACAGAACATGCTAGAATAGGAAACTAGATACTATTCTAGCACTACGTCTCAACTTTTCTGGAGGAGATGGCCGGTGGAGTTTGTTACCTTGATCGCCGAATCACCTTACAATGACCCATGGTATAACATTGCCCTTGAGGAGGCTATGCTACATCAGTTGCAACAAGGACAGGTAGTCCTTTATCTTTGGCAGAACCAACACACCGTGGTGATTGGTCGTAATCAAAATGCATGGAAGGAATGCCGTTGTCAGCTTCTTGAAGAAGAAGGTGGCAAGCTAGCTCGAAGAATGTCCGGCGGTGGAGCCGTGTACCATGATCTTGGCAATTTGAATTTCACCTTCTTACTAGGGCGGCATCAATACGATCTTGCCAAGCAACTACAAGTCATCCTTAACGCTCTGGCCGGTGTAGGGATTCAAGCAGAGTTCTCAGGACGAAATGACCTTACGGTCTTGGGACGCAAGTTCTCAGGCAATGCGTATTACTACTACAGGGATTCTGCTTTGCACCATGGCACCATTCTGGTTAACGCTGATTTTGCACAGGCCGGCCGTTATTTACAGCCCTCGAAACAAAAGATGCAGTCCAAAGGGGTTGAATCAGTGGGTTCCCGAGTGATCAATCTGGCAGAACTGGTTCCGGGTCTTAGTATTGCCCAAGTTAAGGAGCAACTGATCAAGTCCTTTGTGAGCTTGTATGGTGGCAACGGAACCGAGCTAGATCTAGCCCCACTTCTTGAGGAAGCAGATGCGTTACACGAACACTATTCTTCCTGGGAGTGGCGCTATGGGAAAACACCAGCCTTTGCTCTCTCCTATGAAACGAGATTTTCCTGGGGTGAACTGACGGTGGGGCTTGGGGTCAAGAATGGACATATCGTGGATGCTGTCGTTTATTCAGATGCGCTGCAGTATACCCTAACGGACCATGTGCGTTCTGCTTTACTTCAGACTCCCTTTGAGTCATCAGCTATTGCCCAAGCCTTGGAGGGAATATCTGCGGGTGATGCGGCACCCTACGTAAAGGATGTAAAACACTGGCTTGTCACCCAGGTTAAATCAGCCTGAGGCGCGGGAAGCAGCTATTCCATCAAAAGGCATGATGGTTGTATGCAAGCTACAACCATCATGCTTGTCAGTCAAGTGATTTGGCAGCCAATTGCTTTCGAATCATGTACCGCTCGCTTTGGTCTAGAACCTGTTTCCTGAGCCTGATGGTCTTGGGTGTAACCTCAACGAGTTCATCCGAGGCAATGAAGGCTAAGGCTTGCTCGAGAGTAAGCTTTCGGGGCACATCAATCTTCTCTGCAATATCTGAAGTAGCTGAACGCATGTTGCTGACGTGTTTCTTCTTAGCAATATTGACATCGAGGTCATCGGAGCGTGAGTTTTCACCGATGATCATTCCTTCATAGACCTCTGTCCCCGGCTCGATGAACAACGTTGCCCGCTCTTGCGCGTTGACTATGGCATAGGCTGTCGCGGTCCCTGGCTCATAGGCGACAAGACTGCCCGTGGTTCTTTCTAGGATGGGACCTCGGTGGGGACCATAACCGTAGTAAGTATGGTATACAACCCCATAGCCTCTGGTTTCCGTAAGGAACTGGGAGTGAAATCCCACCAAACCCCGGGCCGGTACTACAAACTCTAGTTTGACCGTGTTCTCGTTTTGCATCATACTGAGCATTTCGCCCTTCCGCTGACCAAAGAACAGGATAACACCTCCGGAATACTCCGCCGGTACCTCGACAAACACTCGTTCTAGGGGTTCTTGTAACTGACCATCGATTTCCTTTAACACCGGTTGGGGTCTGGATACAGTAAACTCGTACCCTTCCCTGCGCATGGTTTCAATCAGAATACCCAGATGGAGTTCCCCCCGCCCCCGCACTTCAAAGGCATCGGGACTGCCCGTGGGGTTGACCCGAAGGGCCACATTGGTCTGTGCTTCACGCCAGAGGCGATCCCTAATGTGTCGGGAAGTAATGTATTTTCCATCCCTGCCTGCCAAGGGACCATCGTTTACCCTGAAAATTACAGTGAGGGTTGGCTCATCCACCTTTAACGCAGGTAGGGGGTCAACCGCATTGGGATCTACGATAGTGTCTCCGATGGAAACATCATCGATTCCTGCCACTGCCACAATCTCCCCTGCCCCAGCCTCCTCCACAAGGGTTCGTTCAAGTCTTGCAAAGGTATATAGATACTCCACTTTTGCAGTCTTTTCCCAATCCGCGTCACTGCGACATACGGTGACTGGCATGCCCCGACGAAGGGTTCCCCGTTGGATTCTTCCAACGACAAGTCTACCGACGTATTCATCGTATTCCAGATTGGTCGCTAGAAGCTGCAGGGGGCCATCGGGATCCACAGTAGGTTGGGGAACGTGCTCAAGGATTAGATCTAGCAAGGGCAATATGCTTTTCTCCTTCTTACCGGCAAGCTGGGCTTGTGCATCCTCAAGCTCCAATGACGCAACGCCTTCTCGGGCTACCGCCCATACCACAGGGAAGTCGGCTTGCTCCTCGGTCGCATCTAGATCAAGAAAAAGATCCAGCACCTCTTCCAGAACTTCATAGGGCCTGGCATCCTTACGATCGATCTTGTTGATTACCACGATGGGCCTAAGATTGTATTTGAAAGCCTTTTGGAGTACGTATCGGGTCTGCGGTAATGGTCCCTCCGCCGCATCTACTACTAACAAGGCACCGTCAACCATGCCGATCACCCGTTCCACTTCCCCGCCAAAATCCGAGTGTCCGGGTGTATCAACGATGTTGATTTTCGTCTCATTATGGAATATACCGGTGTTCTTGGATAGAATTGTAATACCCCGTTCTCTTTCCAGGGCATTGGAATCAAGGATCTGTGTTCCGGTCTTCTGGTTTTCCCGAAACACACCTGTTTCCTTTAGAAGTGCATCTACTAGTGTTGTCTTCCCATGATCAACATGGGCAATAATCGCTACATTACGAATCTCCATTTACTCTACTCAACCCCTATCCGTGGTCAAGTATAGCGCTGCACGTCACCTATAGTCAAGTGTCAATAGTATTCTGGGCAACTTTGAGCAGGTCAATGCCTGGAAAGAACTGCTTATCCTATAGGAGAGCATCTAGGAAATTCTTAATGTGGGATTAAGCGCTGTAATAGGGATAGATGTGATAATGCACACTTTAGCGGTAGTTATCTATCAAAAGGACCAGTCGAGCTTCTCGGCAACCGCCCGCCAACGCGTGTTCATTTCATCTGAGTTGATTAGCGGCTGAAAACCCATTCTGAGATATGTCTTAATGGCTGGCAGGCGCCAATCATCGGTTTTTAGATAGATGTGCTTATACCCTAATCTCTGCAGTTGATCGACAACTACAGCACAGATGATGAGACCTAGACCCCTGCCCCTGTGAGCGGGATCAACAGTAACCCAACCTACTTCCGCCCAGTCGAGATCATCATCCCAATCAGACTCCTGTTTTTGTGAACAGGTCGTAGCTACTGGAACATCATTATACGTAATAAAGTATACTGTTCCGGGTGCAAGCGGGTTCTCCAGAATCGATCGCATCCTATCTAGATCCCACTCACCCAGATCACCACGGTTTAACATACGGACATAAGCCTGTTCATCACTGGGACGAAAACGTCTGACGCTATATCCTTTAGGTAGAATACAAAGTGGTGGTTTGCGGCCCTCAGGCCAGATCATACGTAGCTGATCGGTCATCTCGTGCACTTCCAATCTCGTGAATTAGGCACCGGCAACCATTTACCATCTTGCCTAATCGACTGCTGACTGATCAACCTCGGTAGGGTCACATTAAGTGCTCGATGGATATTGATTGCTACGGGCCGACCGCTGCAGATACTGTTCTAGAGCATCAAGTTCTAGCCAGCGTATTCATATCGTCACACATATCTGCTAACCAAATCCTGATCGGCGTATTCACAACAATCCTTGGTCCCCTGAAGAGAGTAATTCCTCATCGCATGTGGCCTGTTTGACAGCATATCTACCCTGATTCTAATGAGAGCATCTTGTTCGGTGCTGGCTAGCATCCTGTTGTTCTTAATAGTCAGCTCGTGGATCCTGATAATGATGGCCACTACCAACACAGGATACCTTGGTAACCCTGTCATCGGGCATCTAAGTGAGCACAGGCCCTAAACCCATCGATTCCCGTTTGACAAGCTCAGCGACCAAAACATTTTGCTTGGTGTATATGTAGTCTTCCGCCATCATATACATAGCCTCAGATTGATTGCAAGCCCTGCCTAAATCCTGACACTTTACAGGGACTTCACTCAAAAAATGGATTCCTCGCCGTAGAGCCTTTGTCGCTGTGGCACATACAAGGCATAGGAGTGCAAATAACAACCGCATCAACATGTGAGTTTTCAGTATTTCCTCATAGTTCGTGTACTGCTCGTCGGCGCCCAACGCCTGCCTTGCGTCTTCTAACCGATCCTGATTGGTATCACACACTGCATGGAGACTAATGATCTCATGACTATCGAAGACACTTCTAGAAGTAAGGCCGCGACTTATTACCCCACAACGCCCACATCGATAACATCCAATGCTGACCTGACATCATCCCCTCTAACCTACCACAGGCATATACCCAATCACGCCAACAATGTCTCGCCATTTCACAGTCGGCTGTGGGGCCAAGACCTGCGAAAGTCTGCCCACAATAGAAACCCATTGACTAACCGCTCGTATCAATCCCATGTCTTTCAGAACGTCAGCACTTTTTCAACCGATGAGCTTGTCTCATTGATGTTAAATTCGGCGGGTAAGCTACTTTGTCAAAGCAAGTCCAATGGATACGGAGAAACTGTCGCTAGCAAAAAGAGTCTTGTGACTAGCTTCGAGAATCTTCCACATGAGACTTTCGAAGCTAGCCTTTCCCCATTGTCTAGACCAGTCGTCCAATCCATGTTCTTCGGTCTCCGGGCAGTAGATCAACAACCGGGATTTCGATCAGGGTGTACGCACCAGGTTGCAGTCTTACTGTGGCTCGGGCTGCGGCGACCATGATCTGTGCCGTTAGAGCAGGATTATTAACCCGCATTTCCCATTTGAAAAGTTGGTTATGGGTTATGCCTGATACTCCTTTACGTTCAATACTGACTCCATGCCCCATGTCAACTAGTGTACTGACATCCTCCACTTGATACACATGGGTTTCATCATGGATGAAATATGGATCCTGCTTAATGGCCTTCTCCACGACAGTAAATTCGGCATTATCCTCTAGTACAACGTAGACGATTCGTCGATGCAAGCCTGTTCCAACTGGTATCGTCATGGACAGTGCGTCCGCTACACCGTCGATTGCTTTCACCGCCGCAGTATGTCCCATACTCATACCGGGCCCGAAATTCGTATATGTCAAACCGCCAGGAGCCATGGCCTGCAGCAAAGCCCGAATAAGCGAATCGGTTCCCGGATCCCAGCCCGCAGATAGAACTGAGACGGCATTATTCAATTTCGCCGGTTCATCCAGTTCATCCCGCAGATTCACCAATTCTCCATGAATGTCGTAGCAATCAACGGTGTTGATTCCTAAGGCAAGAAGTTCCTTGGCAATCGTAGGGACTGTACGTGAAGGTGTGCAGATTATCGCAACGTCTACATCACCTAACTCTGTTATATCGCTAACCACTAACCCCCGGGGACTAGCCTCGTGAATAGAGTCCTTGCGGCGGACGATACCAGCAAACTCCATATCATCTGCCCTTAGAACTGCCTCAACGGCGTATTTCCCAACATTCCCCAAGCCTACAACTGCTACTCTCATCGCAAACCCCTCCTTGTATCACGCATACTGGTTCTATTTCCTCTTCCTATTTTCCTGCAGGATAGCGTAATCATTCACCACAGAAACTAGCAAGGCATGAGACTCTACTGCGGTAGCGTGTCCAAAAAAAAGGGTCAATGTCATTGTTGTTAGTGTTAGTCACCTGCATTCATCGAGAATCGTCTTGGAATACGGTAATCTACTTTCTTGAGGTAAGCAACCCAGTGTTCGCCATTTGCAGGTGGTAAGGAAACCAAATGCGGTAATTCGCAGGGGTCTTTACCGCAATCAATATGGCTAAGTGACATCGCAATTTCGCAGACATCCAGAAAGGATAGTCATTTCAGGCGAGGTTATGAGTATTATGGATGCGGTGTTATTATCTTGAGTGCTTACGATTTGGGGCGGTTAGAGGTCGAGACAATTACCCAAAATAACGCATACTTGTATTCGGCGAGACTGGAACTAGAGTTGTACACTCCGGCTTGTCATATCTAGCTAGTACTATCGCTTGTATCCGGTGGCCAGGCACTAATCACCTCTCGGCTTCGGCGGAAAGTCCTTGGACTAATCCCTACTCTTTTAGAGAACAAACGGGAGAAATACTGTTCCGAATTGATTCCGATCTCCTGACAAATATCAATAATGGGTAAGTCAGTTGTAGCCAATAGCTTCTTAGCAATGTTGATTCTATGGCTTGCAATATACTCTGAAGGAGTATCGCCGGTTACTTCTCTAAAAATGCGACTCACGTGGCTACGATTCAGTTGAAGGTAGTCACTTAACTCTGCTACGGTCAGATCTGGGCGGTGGTAGTTGGTACGGATGTAACTTACAGCTTTGTTTACATGCCAATTTGCCAGGTCTGTGGTATCACCTGAACTAGCAATCATCCTGGATATATAGATAATGACACGCCAGAAATCCAAACGTAGCATCAATTCCTGGCCAAGGGGGTCATCAAGGGTTCCATCTAGTTCCTCGATTAGTTCCCTCATGGTTGACCCTACATATCCACTATCCCGGCATTTGAGCCATGGGGCACCGTAACTCAAGGGCCAAGCGGATTGATTGATGTGCTTAACTACATCAATAGTTGATCCGATGACTACACTTGCTGGTTGAAAGAAAAACTCGCAGTTGTTCACGCGACAGTTTACGCTAACACCTAGGATTCCATGGGGAATCTCAGTGTTAATAACAACAAATTCCTTCGTCAAAAGCTCCACGGGCTCTCCCTGAAGCTCTAATAGCATATCACCAGACTCAACATACATTATCTCTACAGCGCTGTGCGTGTGACTACTGAAATGATACTCATGGGGGAAAGTACGTCGGTAGTAGTACTCAATGACCGGAACGAAGGGCCTCTTCCACAACTCTTTTGCGTACAAATCACACAGGAGCATCAAGTTCCTCCTCCTCTTTAGTCTTGTTCTTTTCCTAAAGCCCCCCTTAAACTAAGATCACTTGTAAGTCCGAACACTACCATATATTAGTAATATTATAGCATGGAACAGCGTGGTGTTCCATTCATGGTATCGGTCTGACCCCCTAAATTCGGACATTATGCTACAATGGCTGTCCTTCTTATAGAATTGCTCATGAATGCTTGGTGATACTGTCGAGGGCTTTGGTAGTTTAGGCTACCATGTCTACGTCG
>JALNWK010000039.1 GCA_023230925.1 Limnochordia bacterium | reverse complement strand
TTATTCCTTGTCCAGCAAACAAAAAAAGACCCGCGTCTAAACGACTTAGGTCTTACTCCAAGTGTCTCATTTAATATGCTTGGATCATGCAGTTTTTGTCTCAAATAATGTGGTGCCTAACACAAATAATCCTAATGGCTCTGCGGAAGTGACGGTAGGCGATGGACAAGTTGTCTGTTGGAGAGGGTTAGTCAATTCTACTCCCGATCATGACTAGCAGAGGCGAGGTAAGATTTGCTTTGCTTCAAATGGAAGCTAACTGACTGCCTGATCCTCAACAGATGATGGCTTAGTCTATAACATGATGATTCACTAAATTTCGTGTTAATAAGGGAGGATCTTTTCTCTTCGCTCCAGAATATGGTAATAGCAGATAAGCACTGTTTCGAGGATGTTCTGATACATTACCGGAGTATTGTTCTAAGCAATAGTTTGGCATGCGCGCTTGATACTTAAATCAGAATACTGTCCCGGAGGCTATTATTACCTGGGATTATACGAAAATACAAACTGACAAAGGGAGGATGATCGTGAGAGAGAATTTGCTGGACAAACACTTATTGTGCCTAGTTGGTACTAATCCACTACCAGTTTATGTTGCCTGTATGAGCTGCAAGGACGAATTCTCGCAAGGCACATTGATTCATACGGATACGCCGAGTATTAGGGAGAATGCAGCAAATCTCAAAGAAGAGCTGGCGAAACAGGGACTGAGCTATTGTACCGCAACCATCGCCCGGGCTGAACCTGATGAGATTGAAGCAACAATGCGCTCATTGGTCAAGGATTATGTACAAGAAGGGATCAAGCATCTGGAGCTAAACTACACTGGTGGGACCAAAGCCATGGCGGTGCATTGTTGGAGCGCTTTGCGGGAAGAGGCAGAAAAGGAGGGGACTTCGTTCACCGTTAGTGCTAGCTATCTAGATTCAAAGCCCCATCGTATCATTCGTCATCAGGGCAATACTACTCAAACTGCTATTCGTGATGCCCGGAGGAATTGTCCTATCAGTCTTGACCAACTGAGTCGGTTACACAAGTGCAGATTAGAACCACGCGAGATGAACCGAGAGAAATTCGTTGCTCTCAGCTATAAACTCGGCCAGTACTATCTTAGACAGAATGCCGGAGAAACAGAATGGGACAAGGCTGTGTATGATGAAGCATTGCAGGCTGAAATGGATCGCTGGGAACACGATTCGCCTAAAGACAAAATGATGGATAAGTGGCTCGAGGGTTATACCCTAAAGCATCTTTCAGAAGCTTTCGAGGAGTTGCAGGCATTAGGGTTTTCCTGCGAGTCCCATGGTAGTACTAGGTTTTATAAGGGGAAGGCCGAGAAGTCCGCAGAGCTGGATGTGGTCGGTATTGTGGGTTACCAATTGATCATCTTCTCATGCAGTACAACGAAAAGCGAGAAAGATATAAAACACAAGGGGTTTGAGGCCATAACTCGGGTGCGACAACTGGGCGGTGATGAAAGCAGGGCGGTTGTTATTTCGTTACTTAATCCGACACGGACTGACGCTGTGGAAAAGGATTTAATGCAAGATATTGGTAGTCCAGGGTCGCCTCTGGAGATTTGGGATGTAGAGCGGTTGCCAGAGGATAGGTTTAAGGAACATCTCTCTAGATATCTTCGCCGTCTAAGTCGAATATAGGGGGTGATTAGATGAGGGTAATGGCGCTCTTTACGGTGCAAGGAATCCAGCGATACATCTTTGCTAGTAACCGACTAAAGGAAAACTTGGGGGCCTCAGAGCTATTGCGCTGGTCACTTGAGGAAGGTCTTAGAGAAGAAATAAAGCATGACCCCATTTATGCTGGCGGTGGCAACGCAGTATATATCTTGCCAGATGAACAAACAGCTGCAGAAGTGATCAGAGTGTGGAGCCTGAAGCTGCTCAAGGAAGCGCCGGGGCTGCAAGGTGTGGCGGCCTATCACTGCATAGAGGGGCACAACTATGTTGCCGCATACAAAGCCGCATTAGCCAAGCTGGATCGCCTAAAGGATCGCACCTTGGGTGGGGCTCCGTTAATGGCTCTACCCATCGTCAAGCAATGTAGAAGCACTGGCCTTGCTGCTTGCCTGGTAGATGAAGATAAGGACTATTGCTTGAGTCGTGAGGCTATCTTAAAGAGAAAAGTAGCCAGGCAAGCATTGGTGCGGATGAGCCAGGCGCTAAGAAATGGCTTAGGCGATGATTATGACTTTGTTCCAGATTTTTCGGATTATGAAGGTTCCCATGTAGCTGTGGTCTACATTGACGGAGACGGTATGGGGGATCTTTTGATTAGAGTCATCGAGGATTGTCCCAACGAGGAAGAGTTACAAATTCATTTGAACAACTTCTCCCAGTCCATCAAAGAGGCTACTAACCAGGCCTACGAAAGGGTGGTGCAGAAACTAGTACGTTTAGTTGAGCGGAAAGAATTTGAAGAGTGGCGTAAGAAGGGTCTGCTTCCCCTGCGCCCAATCATTCATGGTGGTGATGATATTACCTTTATTACCCTAGGCTCCCTCGGGCTTACCCTTGCGGCGGAGTACCTGCGAGAGTTTTCTAAGGGTAGAGGCGCTAACCTGCATGGGAGCTACCAGCCGATTACTGCCTCCGCAGGAGTGGCCATCGTGCCTGTCAAGTTTCCTTTTGCCAAGGGCTATGCATTGGCAGAGGAGCTCTGTAATAATGCGAAGAACAAACGTCGCGAGGTTAACCGGGGTGGTAGTTGGCTTGACTTTCAGTTGGTTCAAGATGCCATTACATCTGATCTCGATAGCCTCAGAGATGCTCTGTATGCCCATCGAGAGGGGAAACAACTGTGTGCTCGTCCCTACCAAGTATGGGGAAATAGTAGTCAAGATAGATACGACCAGTTCCATAATTTGTGGCGAGCGTTTCGCGACTGGCCAATAAATCGCGCCAAAAGATTGCTTGAAGCTTTGGTGGAGGGGGAAGCGGCTACAACGGCGCTGGTTGAGCAATTTGAGCATCGTAACTATAGGTTACCGGAAGTGGAGGGGTTCTCTCTACATGGCGCCTGGGATGGTTCGAACACACCCTACTATGATCCATTGGAGATGCTCGATCACCATGTTGATGCCGGGGAAGGAGGGAGTCCATGACTAGTTTGCAGCTTAAGATTCAAATCCTGTCACCAACCACCCTTGGCGCTGGCCAGGAGCGGCGGGGTACCGTCGATACGGACGTCGTCTTTGATGACTATGGTCTGCCCTACATACCAGGAAAACGTCTCAAGGGTCTCTGGCGAGATGCCTATCAGGATGTTGGCGATGCTTTATGGGAAGATGGGATACAGCTACCTATCGCGGACGAGCTGTTCGGAGAAAGAGGAGCTGCAGTGGGTGGTCCGTTGATAATCGGTGATGCTTACTTGCCTGCAAAGGCGAGTATGCAGCCATGGTTACACTGGTTCATATATCGGGAGAAACCACTGTTTTCAAAATATGACGTGCTGGAGACTCTTACCTCGATCCGCAGACAGACTGCCATCGACTACGATTCTGGTGCGGCAAAGAAGGACACCCTGCGGAGCATCCGGGTGGTGAATCCGGGTCAAGTCTTCGTTGCCGATATTACCTTGCAGATGGGCCGCAGCCTGACCCAAAAACAGTTGATGGGCCTGGCCCTTGCGGCTTCTGGGTTAAAATGCCTCGGGGCAAGTCGCACCCGGGGTTTTGGGGCAGTTCGTTGTAGCCTCGAAAGAGCTGGGATGGACTTATCGGCAAAGGCCATCGATTTTCTCCTAGGCAAAGCCACAATTGATGAGTTCCCTGTCTTAAAGGGCAGTTCAGGGAGCCCTCTAAAACTGGAACGAGGGAAAGATGACGGAAGGTTGGCTGCTTTGCAATTTAGCTTGACTTTGCATCGACCGGCTATCTGTGCCCGACTGTGGGGCGATTCCTACACGGTTTCTACCTATCGGTACATCCCAGGTAGCACCATTAAAGGGGCAGTAGCCTGGGCATATATTAGAAACCTGGGTGGTGTAGACGATGACTTCCAGAGACTCTTTGTCGATGGAGGTCTGCGGTTTCTCAATGCTTACCCGATGGCCGATGGACGCCGAAGTCTTCCCATCCCCCGTTCCATTAGAAAGGAAAAGGGTGATGAGTTCAGGCTTTATGATTTAGCTTACTACCAGTGCATCGATGAACCTGTAGAACTACCAAGACTAGAGCGACAGCTGGGATTTGCGGTTGCTGGTCCTGGTAATAAGAACGTTAAGGTGCCGGTAGCGACGCGTCTATCTCCCCATCATGTCCGGGCGCAAGACCGTCGGTTTGGCCGGGCTAAAGGCAATCCCTCTGACGATGATGATCATACCCATGACGGCACCTTCTTTTCCTATGAGTCCATTGAAGCGGGGCAGAGGTTTGCCGGGGTGATCCTCGGTTCAGCCTCGGACCTGGAGTTTGTGAAAAGGTTCTTACAGGAGCAGGGGACGATCTGGGTCGGGCGTTCCAAGGGGGCTGAGTACGGAGGTAATGCTACGATTGACTTGGGCGCTGTAGAAGTTGTGGACGAAGATGGTTTCATGGAAGGCTGGGCCCCTGCTGCTACGACAGGAAGCTGCCTTGTGGTCAACCTTCTTTCTCCCCTACTTAGTACTAACGGCAATGGTCACCCGGCGCCTGAGTTTCCCAAGGAGGAACTAGCAGAGTTAATGGGGGTAGCCCCTGAGGCGTTACAAGAAGTAGCGCAGTTTTCCCGGATGGAATGGGTAGGGGGGTATCAGTCCCATCTTGGTTTTCCCCGGACCCAATGGCCAGCTTTGGCTTCGGGAAGCACTTGGGTCTTTGCGGTCGCAACTGATCACAAAGTGGATCTCAGTCGAGAGCGCAACGAAGGACTAGGCTTGCGTAAAGATGAAGGCTTTGGCCGGATCAGCCTAGGATTTGGTGCTGCACCACGTTGGACGCTAGGTAAGGCCGAGTCAGAGTGGATTTTCTATCCGACCGGGGCGGTACCTGAAGAGGTGCTGCAGGTGGTGGAGGAAATCATTCTCCGTCAGGCCTATGATGAGGTGAGCATAATCGTAAACCAGGTGGAGGTAATAGGGCCCCTTCCTACAAAATCGCTCCTGGGCAGACTGGGTATGATGCTACGTAGCGGCTTGAGCATAGCGAAGAAAAGCATCGAGTCTTTGCGAGATCGGGCCAGGGAACCTTTGGAGAAGTGCTACTTGCAAGGGGTCATAAGGGAAGACCATAAGAAGGTTAGTCTGAAGAAACATCTTGTAGAAGTGTTCGCTTCTCCGGAGAAGACGGCTGAGATTCTCGTTGCAGAACGGGTGATTGGCAGGGCGAGATATAACTGGTCTGAATGGGAAGAGTCCCGGCAGGTTCAGGAACGCTTGCTGGCTGATCCCGCAGTTGTGGAAAAGTTGTGTTATCGGTATCTTGTGGAACTCCTGGCCAAGCTGAGGAGGCAGGCGGACAAGAGGGGGGATGGCATATGAAGGACACCGACACCGTGATTAAGCGAGTGTATGCCCGGGGGGAGTGGGTCCTATTATCCCCGGCCCACTTTGGGTGCCCATCAGAAACCGAAGTCGATATGGTGCTCATTCGAGACCAGGATGGAGAGCCGTTCATACCAGGCACCTCTATTGCCGGTGCAGCTAGACATTATCTCTTTTACCGCTACGGTCGAAATGATGATCTGGCGCGACAGTTGTTCGGGGGCAGTGGTCGTGAGGATCAGATGAGCAAGGTCATTGTACGAGACGCGCGGATTTGTACTAGTGCTAGAAGCCGGACGCTTCTGCGAGACGGTGTGTCCATCTGCCCGAAAACCGGTACAGCCATCGACACGAAAAAATATGATCTGGAGGTTATTGACACTGGCACTCGCTTCTTGATGCAGTTGGAGTTCGTGTTACATCAAGGCGATGATCGTGCTCTGGAGGGCTACTTTTATGGCCTCCTCCACGCGCTTGCTTTGGGGGAGATGCAGCTTGGGGCACGGACAAGGCGAGGTTATGGTCGGGGGCAAGTGGACAATTGGGATATTCGAGTTCTTTCTATGAACAAGCTTAGCCATGTCGCCGCTTGGCTCACCGATCAGCCCTGGGATGTGGAGGATGCCCAAGTTGCTTTGTCAGAGCGGGTAGTGAAACTTGCCGACCACCGGGCCTGGTTTAAGGCGACGCTGGACCTGCATCTAAAAACTTCGCTCCTGGTACGAAGTTATGTGGAGTCTCCCGGAGCGCCGGATATGGTTCATGTCCACGCTGATCAAAAGCCCGTACTTCCTGGAACAAGCATTGCCGGTGCTTTGAGGAATCGAGCTGTGCGCATTGTGAATACCCAAGGTTGGCCCATGAAGTTGGTGGATGATTTGTTCGGTCCCCTCGAAGGAGAGGAGGAGTCCCTGTGGGCTAGTAGACTCCTGGTGGAGGAGGTTCCCCTGGAGAACGTGGCACCAATGGTGCAGGGGCGGGTCGCCATCGATCGGTTTACCGGCGGGGCCCTAAGTGGTGCCCTGTTTGATGAAGCCGCTGTTTGGCCTACGGGTCCGGGACCCCATTTCATCCTGAAACTAACGATCGAAGAGCCAAGGGAGCCGGAGATCGGGTTATTGCTCTTGGTATTAAAGGATTTGTATGTAGGCGACCTGCCCATCGGTGGCGAGGTGGGTATAGGTAGAGGTGTTGTGATGGGCACTAAGGCAGAGCTCAAACGGCGATTCTCCGATGGCAGGGAGTCTGTCTGGTCATGGGAATCGCCCCTCGGAGAGCCAGAGAAAGTAGTGCCTGGTCCTGGGCAAGATTTGGACGAGTTAAGTTATCTGGTGCTGGAGCTGGTGGAAAATTACGGGCAGGGGGGATGTGCGTGACCCGCTGGGATGATTTGTTGGTACCGTTAACCGTTGAGCATGTGCTTGTTTACGCTAAGGAGCTTATGGATAATGACTTCCCTTGGGCTTGGGCCTTTGTCCAGGAGCCATCCTTTGTCGGGTTAGGCGTGGTAACTAAAGAACGGCTGTACTTGCGAAACCAGGTGGATTGGGCGCGACTTACGGACTTACGCATATTTACAAATCGGGGTGAGTGGCACCTTTGGCAGAAAGGAAGCCAAAGATGGGGACGCAGGCTCAGGCTCAGATCTGCTGAGACAGAAGTGATTTCCGAGCGCCACCCTCTTTGGGGTACTAAGGTAGCGCAGGTGGATGATCTTTGGTGGGTTGCACATGAGCAACGGGGCTTTTCGCTCTTTGTCCCTGCCATGTTTACCGAGCAGGATTTGCCCCTCTGCCTTGAGGTTAACCAGGTGGCAGATTACGATCGGGAAACGCACTTAGCGCAGATTGTGGATGCTTTTCTTACAGGGTTATCTACAGCTTGTGGTAAACCTCTCCACCCTGCGTTGCCAGAGCTGAAGGGAGGTAGTTGGGATGTCTAAAAACCGGTTTCAGCATGTGGGTTCGGTGGCTAAGGAACGAGCCGGTAGGGCACCCTATAACTTTGTTCCTCCTCCGGAGGAGGTCTTTACGTTAGATGGAAAAGCCGTGCCGGATATGGATGGCTACCACGATCAGCTATTTACAGGTTGGATTGACTACCGAATCGAGTGCTTAACCGACACATATATTCGCGGGATGTGGCCGTTGCAGGAAAATAGAGCAGGCGTTCAAACAGAACCCTTCTCAGTGGGCAAAGAACCAGTAATACCCGGGAGCAGCCTGCGGGGCATGATCCGTACGCTACTAGAGGTGTTGAGCGCAGCACCCTTGCGGCAGATGCATGACGGGCAATTATTCATGCGCGTAGTCGGATCTAATCCAAATCACCAATCTAAGAGCTATGAACCCACTGCGAAGCTTTATGCTGAACAAATGGCAGATGAAAAGGTAAAGGCCGGCTACTTGTATGTAGAAGGAAAAAGATGGTTCATCCGGCCTGCGACACCCATTAATGACGATTTGGATGCAGGTTACGCTCAGTATAGGTGCAGTGAACAGTGGAAGCGTAAGGAAGGCTTTTTCCGAGTGGAGGGAAAATGTGTTACTAAGTTCACCGAGAGAAGGGAGGAAGACTGTACGCATCGTGGCTGGCTGGTTTGTTCTGGAAGCATGCAGAAAAAGAAGAGACAGTGGGTAATCAATGAGGAGGATCCACAGGCGGAGGAGATTGAGATTCCCAGAGGGGATGTTGATGCCTATCTAGAGTCTGGTTACACGCCGATCCTTGAGAAAAATAAGGACTTCATCTTCGGACAAAAGGGGCGGGGGACGCCCTGCTTCTTTGTAGAATGGGACGCAAACGGTGAAAAACATGTCTCTTTCGGGCATACGCGCTATTTCCGTTTCCCCTACGAGAAGCGGACGGTAGACGCTAATCCCTATTATGGGGTGTATGATGACAAAGTAGATTTTGTCCAGGCTCTATTCGGTAGAACGGCAAGCAGAGGAAAAGATGGTGCTGAACTAGCGGTTTGGCAGGGACGAGTCTTCTTTGAGGATGCGTTCTTGGTGGAGCCGGCAGAAAAAGGGGCGTACCGGGATAAGGCAGTACGACTGAAAATCCTTAGTCAACCAAAGCCCACCACCTACCAGCATTACTTGACACAAAGCTCCGATAAGGTTACTCAGGTAAAGCATTGGGACTCTGAAGATGCTACCATCAGGGGCTTTAAGTTCTACTGGCATCGTCCCGGCGCCGATTATGTGTGTCGGTCTCGAGAACATCAAGGAGAGACGGAACACCATACTTATGTGCAGCCTGTCCTAAGGGGCAATGTCTTTAAAGGCCGCATTCGGTTTGAGAATTTGACCCCAGACGAATTGGGCGGTCTGTTGACAGTTTTGGATTTACCAGAAGGCTGTGCACATAAGATTGGGATGGGAAAACCCTTGGGATTGGGCAGCATTAGAGTGAAAGATATCAAGGTGTACCGGACCGTACGGCAAGAACGCTATACTTGGCTTTTCGATAGTACGGGGAACCTAGATACAGGGGTAATACCCGTTGAGAATACCCAGATGCTACAAGATCGCTTTGCGGAAAGAGTGAATCCCGAAGTAAAAACAGTCGAGGAGCTTTGGCAGACAGAACGCTTACACGAGCTACACTGTATGTTGAAATTTGATGGACTACCCAAGGACTGGAACCATAGAACACGGTATCTCTTCTTCGGAAGAATTAACGGAAAGAACTACAATGAGTATATCGAGAACAACGTACCGAATGGAGAAGGATATGAGAAACGGCGGGTGTTGCCTAAACCTTCCACAGTGTTGAAGGGCAATGTGCCGAACGACCGGATGCCTCCCTTTGAAGGGACCTGCAAGTAACAGAAGTAAGAACTCTCAGACAATCAGAGTTGCCTAAGGTCGATGGCTGCAAGGGAGGTTCCTAGGTGAATATGATCAACCGCGAGAGGCAAAGAGCGTGCTAAGCAGAATATGAACGACTAAACACAAGGTGAGGAGGCACCGATCCCAGGATGGAAACTATGGATTTTGATTGGCCATCTTTCTTCTGTGATTGTTTACCTTAGTTTCTTCATCATCCTACTTGTGTCTAAGAATGCCAAAGGGGTGAAGTGTGTTTAGCTTGGTTCGCACGCAGAACGGTTTTCCATGAAACTAGTTCTGGCATGGCGTTGGTATCAGCAGGCCGACTCTGGGAAGCCCGATCTTGATCATTGTTGCGCCGGTTACAGTGATACTGTCGGACTTTGTAGAGCTTCGGCAACAGTCTAAGGGCCTAGATTGGGGCTAATTAATGTAGAAGGGGTGGGATGACAATGCGCAAAGACTTTGAACAATTTGTGGAAGCTTATAAAAGCGCTGAGGATGACGAGAAGACGAAAATCTACGTGGAACATCTGTTGTCAACTATTGTCGAACACGCACTAGGGAAATGGCAGGAGATGGAAGGAGAATCCACATATGATCACCTGATAACCAGTGTGGGTCTTTCTCCGGAACCTGTCATTCTAATGATCACGGTTCTCAGGCCAAAGGAAGTAAGCTTTCTAGTCACTGCTGAGTCAAGGAGGAAACTAGATGTAATTGTGGAGTCCACAGGGTTAAGACCAAGCCGGTGGAACTCCTACCCGGTTGATTCTTCAACTATGGTTGAGGTGTACCAAGTTATTAGGGACATTCATAATGCCACGGGAGAGCGACGAATCGCGATGGATATTACCGGTGGAAAGAAGTTGATGTCAGCTGGAGCAGCCTTGGCGGCAGCTCAGGCAGGAATAGACATCCTTTATGTTGATTACCTCGAGTATGACCCAACTGGTCGGAGACCTATTACTGGAACAGAGTATGTTGCCCGCTTAGAAGATCCCATGGTGGTTTTTGGAGAGCGTGAACTCGATGAAATCAAACGGAAGTGTGAACGACACGACTATGCGGGGGCGATCGATGCGATCGTTTCCGTACGTTCTAGGGTGCCTGAACCACAGGTCTTCGAGATTTACCAAGAAGTAGCACTAGCCTACAAACTATGGGAGGACTTCGATTTCAAGAAGGCCCGTTCCCATTTGGTAAAGGCGGTTACTTTGATGGAGGCATATCGGCAGCTACCAGCACTCAAGGATAAAATCCGTGAGCAAGCTTCTCTATTGGCCCCTTTAGAGGAACTGGATCGACAATCTGCCTACGAGACGATCAGCAAGCCGGACCTCGCCTGGTTATTGATTGGTTCCTGTTTGACTAATGGCAGACGCAGAGAAGAGCAAAGTCGTTTAGATATGGCATCGTTATTGATGTACCGCACGCTGGAAATGACAATCCAAAGGCGGTTGGCCTGCTTTGGTATCGACGCGAAAGAACCGGACTATGCCCAGCTTGGCATCACGACAGAAGAACTGTTTGCTAAGTTTAAGGCCGCGTTTGTTGAGGCCATCGGGTCTTATCGCGGGGCGTCCTTGCCGCATCCCATTGGACTGATGCAGGGGGCTGTCCTACTACGGGTGCTAGAGGATCCGAGCCTACAAGGGATCAATCCAAAGGACCTATGGTCCAATGTTGACCAACGCAACCAAAGCATACTAGCCCATGGGATTAAGAGGATCGAGCGTCGCAACTATGAGCGACTAGCTAAAATGGCCTACACGATAGCTCATCAGGCGTGGGAACTAGAAGAAGAAGCTGCATTTGCTTTAGGATTTACAGAGTTCTTGGACCGGCTTACTTTTGCTTGCTTAGATTAACACATCAGCTTAACTTAGACTCGTTGATGTCTTGGGATATCAGGCTTATATATATAGCAAAGGCAGGTATTGATCCAGCCTATATGTGTGTTACTTCTAAACAGTGTAGGCAACTTAATTGGAGGGATATCTCATACGTCAACCGGATAAGACCCAAGTAGCTTCCTCGGTTGTCTAGGGTTCTTAGCGTGTAAAAGATGTGTTTATGCTCAAAGGATGCAGCTGCGTTCAGGGCGTAGTGCACGGGCCAAGGGTCCTTGGACCCTGCTATGGAGTGGAAGTGGCATTCTTTTGCCGTTATGACGGACACTAAGCAGCAAGGATTTGTCTATTTGACAAGCATCATGGACTTATTCTCACGAAGGATTATTGCCTGGCGTCTTTCCAAAACGCTAGAAGCCAAATGGGTCGTTGAATGTATCGAAGATGCCAAAGAGTTAAGGCGGATCACACAACCTTTAGTTTGGCAATCCGATCGGGGTTCTCAGTATGTTTCCGTAATCTATCTCGAAGCTTTGGATAAGATTATGCCCAGTTATTCTTGCTCTGGAAGTTACGCTTATACTGAGGTAAGCAAGTATATGAGCTACTACAATGAACGGCGTAGACATGGTAGCCTCAACTACCAAAGCCCTCGACAGTATCACCAAGCATTCGTGAGCAATTCTATAAGAAGGACAGCCATTGTAGCATAATGTCCGAATTTAGGGGGTCAGACCGGGCATCCTTTCGATCAGTCTTGACTCTTTGGTCTGGTTTTTGGGGAATGAGAGATGGGGCCACCACGATACAACTAAAGCCCATATTTGTTAGCTGACGGTACAAGCTGTGTCCGCAAGGACCAGCCTCATGGTAGGTAGTACGCGGTCCTACCAGAGAGGACACTTGTCGTGTATAATTAAACCATAGGACGATAACTAAAGATGAATACTGCAATACCAAGATGCGGAGAGGAGGCGTAGGATGTATAATTTTCCTGAAGGATTGTATGTTGATGTTCGCATCGAAGAGACCTTTGATACCAGAATCGGCTATAAGAAGCTGACCCTTGAGCAACAAAAGATACGTAACAACAAGGGTGCATTCATCAGGGTATTTGACGGTAAGTGCTGGTACTATAGCTCCACGACGGATATTGATGGCATCCAGGCTCAAATTGATGCCTTGGCCAAGATGGCTACTCCAAAGCCGGATATCCTCAAACATCCTATTGTCGAAGCCTTTGAAGTAAACCAAGCGACTATCATGCAATATGGAACAAACTCAGTAACCGACATACCCGTTGAGGAAAAACGAAGATTGCTCGAGAGTTATCTGGCCTTAATAAAAGACCCGGTAATCGTGCACCATTCATCCTTCTATGTGGATAATAAGACGATCAAGTCCATCTACACATCCAAGGGTACTGCGGTCATCTTTGATAAGCAGACTGCAGGTATTCGTATTAACCTGGAACTCTCCTACAAAGAGAATAAGAACCAAGCAAGTGTTTCTAAGGCTGGTGTATCCTTTGAGGAGCTGCTGAACCTGGAGAGCTTCTTTGAAACCGAGTTGGATAAGAGTGTTGTTTTTACTAGGGAAGCTGAATCTGTGATCCCTGGTGAGTATCCTGTTTTGCTCAGTCCGGAAGCAACCGGGGTGTTTACCCATGAAAGTTTTGGGCACAAGAGCGAATCCGACTTCATGGTGGGGGATGAGACCATGAAGGCCGAATGGGCCCTAGGCAAGAGGATCGGCCAGGATGTGCTTACCATTGTTGATGATGGTACCGTTCTTGGTAATGGGTACGTTCCCTACGATGATGAGGGTACTAAGGGTAAGAAGACGTATCTCATTACCGAGGGTAACCTAACAGGGCGCTTGCACAGTATAGCTACAGCTGCTCTATTAGAGGAATCTCCTACGGGTAATGCTAGAGCCATGAACTTCGAGTTTGAGCCGATTGTGCGCATGACCACCACTTATATTGAAAAAGGGGACAGACCCCTTAAGGATATCATCGCGGAGATAGAAAATGGCATTTACGTGGATACGATTAAACATGGTTCTGGTATGTCCACCTTTACTCTGGCTCCGGCCCGGGCATATAAAATCGAAAATGGTCAAATCACCAAGCCGGTAAAGGTCTCGGTTGTTACCGGAAGTGTATTTGGCACCTTGGCAGAAGTAGATGCAGTCAGCGAAGAGTTTGAGCTAATGAGCTTCGTAGGCGGTGGCTGCGGCAAAATGGAACAGTGGCCCTTGCCCGTTGGATTCGGCGGCCCGTATACCCGGGTTAAAAAACTCAAGGTTCAGTAAGGGGGGAGAGCAGTGAAACAAGAATTTATCACCATTCGGGAAAAAGAGATTGCAGCGAGAATCCAAAATACTCGGATCAATGCCATACGTACGAAGGACATCGTCAGAAAGGGTGTCCGGGTCTATGCAAAGGGGACGATTGGCATATCTGGGGCAATTGGCCAAGTGTCTGAGGATGTGCTGGTGGAAGACGCTATCCAAAACCTGAGCACCGGTATTTCCTACCCCTATGCTCTATCCAAGGAGAGGAAGGACCACCGCAACTACAATGATAACCCCATGAGTTCTGAGGAACTCATCTCTATTACAGAATCTGTCCTAGAAACGCTTCGCCAGGAGTATGCGGATTTTGACTTTAGTCAGACCATTTACGCCGATGAGATACTAATGCAGATGCGTAATAGTGAAGGACTGGATCTGGAATACAAAGATGCGTACTACTCCTTAGAACTGGTCCTTAAGGAGAAGAAGTCTGCCAACCTAATTGATGGCTTCCTAATATGTGTCGGTCGTCAATTTGACTTAGATGACTTTTGGGCCTTTAACCATTCCTACCTGGAAGCATACCGTAACCCTGTGGCTTTGCCAGAAGGGGAAGTCCTGCCTGTGTTCATGTTGGCACCGGATAATCTCTTGGACTTTTTGAATAAATCCCTCAACGGTGAACGGTTTGCTACCGGAAGCTCCCTTTTTAGTGGCAAGCTGGGGGAGCAGTTGTTTAGCGAGAAGGTTACTGTAGAGCAGAACAGAAATCCCAGCCACAATCCCGGGGCCTTCTTCGACATGGAGGGTGTTGTTTTGCCGGAGGATCGCTACGCTCTGATTGAAACCGGAAAGCTGGTCGGGGTCTTTACAGATAAGAAAAATGCTTCGCTTTACAACCTGCCGCACACCGGTTCTGCCTCAGGAGCCTACGATGATATGCCCACCCTGACCACAGCCCCTCTGTATTTTAGGACCGATTCCCAAGACTTGAAGAGTGCTCTTTCAGGGCAGCCAGCTATTCTGGTGATGATCAGTTCCGGCGGGGAGTTCACCCCAGACGGCAGCTTTGCCGCCCCGGTCCAGGTCAGTTTCCTTTTTGACGGCGAGAAGATCATTGGTAAGCTCCCAGAGTTTACCATGCGTTCCCATCTATACAAAATGCTCGGGGAAGACTATATTGGTACCTTTGACAACACTGTCTTTTACCTCGGTGATTTTCCATCCCAGCTTCAAGGATATTACATGACTATTATGAAATAGGGGCCGCCATGGCCCCATTTATCATTATAGCGCTGAACAGATGGTGGAAGCCCATGTTAAGATGAGGAGAAGCGACGGCGGCAGAATCGCAGGGAAGCGGCTTACGTTTTCTAAGCGGTGAGTAGCTTTACCAACTAGGGTACGCTAGCAACTTAGGATAAGGGAGAGGTAGCCTGTCTTTGTGTTGCCTCGAAAAGGAATATATGGGTCTTCAAGAAGGCCCTTGGCCGGTTCAGTGATTAGAGCTGATGTGCTCAGGAGTCGTCAAGGGAAAACCGCTGTATTTGATTCTCTCACGGTTGAGCCAAGGTTAAAGGATCATGAAGCATGACTGGTGGTTTATAAGGCAAATGCCGTATGTGTAGTTCAGGACATCGGTGCTTTTGTTTGTCCTTGGAATCTAAACCCACTCTTACGCATCCGGGAAGAACGAAAAATAAACGCTAGATTCCATTTCTGTCGGTTCAATACCCAAATAAATGACCTAGATATGCAACAGACGCTATTTTTCGGTCTGCATCTTGAAGTATATCTTAGGGCCATTGAGGTCCACCTTGGTTTGGCACGGTGACCTTAACAGATTTCCTCGATGCCGTAGCTAGAATTACAGTTCTACTCAGCCCGCAACGTGGATCGCGTGACTCCAAAATACTAATATGGATTGCTTTCATCGAATACAGGTTAATACTAGTCAACATCTTCCATATTACGTTGTTACTTGGGAGGCATCTAATATGAACAGGAATTTGTTCCAGAAATGTGGTATCACAGAAGAGCATGCGAAATGGGAATCTTGTATCAGGCGGGAGTCACAACTATATGCCCGGGAAGGGGATATGCGAAGCGAGTTTGTGAGGGACTACAATAGGATCCTGCACAGCTTGGCGTATAGAAGATTGAAACATAAGACACAAGTCTTTTTTGCCACTTCCAATGACCATGTCTGTACACGGATTGAGCATGTAAACCATGTTGCTTCAGTTAGCTATACAGTCGCTAAGTTCTTGGGTCTAAATACAGAGTTGACCACAGCTATTGCAACTGGCCACGACCTGGGCCATCCCCCCTTTGGTCATACCGGCGAAAAAGTCCTAGCGAGATTAATGAAGGATGCCACAGGGGATGATTTTTGGCATGAGCGGAACGGGCTTGTATTTGTTGATGACTACGAAACGATTCCAGATCCTGAAGGTTTTGAAAGCAATCTAAACCTCACGTATGCCGTTCGTGACGGAATTGTTCTACATTGCGGTGAAGTCGATGAAACTGCAATAAGACCAAGAAACGAAATCATTGACCTAAGGTCCATTACACATGTGAATGCCGTGGCACCATATACTTGGGAAGGCTGTGTTGTAAAAGTAGCCGATAAGATCTCCTATCTAGGCCGGGACATAGAAGATGCTATGCTTTTGGGGATACTCTCGGATGGGGAACTGGACGAGCTATCTTGTATCTTGAGAGAGTGTCTTGGTGAGACACCACCAGAAATGAAGAACACGTTCCTGATGCATGTACTCATGGTGGACTTATGTGACCACAGTTGCCCCAATTCGGGTATTCAATTATCGAAAAAAGGCTCCAAGTTGATGGCGAGAATAAGGGACTTCAGCAACCAGAATATATATGCGCATAAGAGAATATCAATTTACAACAAGTATGCTGATCTGATTATTAATTCGATCTACGATACCTTAATGGGATACTACGATGGCAGGAACACCCTTAACCGGGTTCTGCAATCCGCGACAGTGTATCCAAAGTTGGCAGATAGCTTTGCGCAATGGCTAGTGAGGTACTCCACCATGCGGAGAAACCCTGTTCTTGACGGTAAACTGGAACGCATTGCCGCTAGGTCGAGAAACCGAATTATAGATGATATTCTAGACCAACACGCCTATGTCCGCACGGTCGTGGCTTTCGTTTCAGGTATGACAGATCTGTATGCAATTAAGATTTTTGAAGAGCTAACTACGTTCTAAAACACGCATAACCAATCAGTTGGTTCTGCCTCTTGTTGTTGGCTATGGACGTTGGGAATGTGCAGATAGTGATACTAGAGGGACATTTGGACTCATGACTTCTACACCGGCCAAATAGGTTTGACAGGAATTTCCTAGTTTGCTTTCACCTTCGAGAGAACAAGAAGCTTACTGAGCACCCGCATAACAGGTTCGGACACACCAATTATATAGATCATTATCGTAATTAATAGTGTTAAATACGAGATTTTGCAGGAATCGCATTACGTTATGACGAATAACCATATATTGGCATAAGAATACTCTGAAGGGTGATCAGGGGATGGACCAGGTTATCCAGTCGCTAGAAGTCCGCAGATTGCATCGACGGTTATCTAAACCTGCCCGAACCTTAGCTAAAGCATGTAAGAGAATTAGAAATGATGCATTCTTCGCGGATTGGCATTTCACCTTCATAGACAAACATGACCAAAGAGTATCTAGGGAAAACTGCCTGATAGGCTTTACCGCCAGCCCCCGATGGGCAGAAGGGCAGAAGGTAGTGGTCATGGCCAGATATCGGATGAAGGGTGGCAGTTGCCGATTCCGCTCAGTGGAATACGTAGTTATGCAGGTTCCCCCACCGGATGACCCCAACAAGCGCTCTTCGCAAGTATTTCCAGCTTCCGTTACCCCCATATATCTAGCTAACGTTTTTCGGAAAACGGCACGTAGATGGCAGTCAGAACTGCGAGATAGGGTGTTGGATTCCCCGTCGGAGGTTGTACCTCTTGAAAATAAGTCAAGCAAGTATTACGAAGTTGAGGAAGCCTATTACGAACCCATCCTTCTTAAGCCTTTAAGACTTGAAGTTTCCTCCCATGCTAGTATCGCCGATTATGAGTTCTCCCTCCAAGAGATTTTACCGCACGTCAAGTTCATAGGATGCATCGAACTGGATGAAGTCCACTTAGAAGAACTAATTACGCTACTATCCATAGAGCTTGAGGAAGCTCATAATACATCAAGGCAGGCAAAAGACTTAGCTAAAGTCTATCCGTGCGCGGTAGCGTATGTGTTGGTTCATCTAGCCGCTGATGAGTACAAAGACGGGGAAGTTTGGCCACTAATCGCGGAGCGGCTTGGTCATGATAAGCAAGTTGTGTATGAGCTTAGAGAGTCCATAAGGATCTGTCAGGAATGCTATGACCTCGCCATATGTCAAGCACAACGGCAAAATCTTTTTGTTTCTCAGCTGTTGTTTCACGCAGGTATTCCCAATTGCTATATGAATCAGTTCATTAACCTGGTATATTGTAATTTTGTTCAGTATGGTTTGGTAACCCCCCGTGCTGTACTGGAACGCCATAGGGCTAGGCTACGAGATCCCTACTGGCGAGAAAGTCAGTGGAAGATACCAGAGCCTATAATAGATTTCCTCGAATATGGAGGTAGTTGGGCTGCGCAATGGGTGATCATTACCGCCGAGTGGCTTGGTGCCCCTTCCGGTCTTTCTCTAGAACGACAAGAGGTTGCTCCTAGCAGATTGTTGAATGCCTTGGAACGAGCAGGCCACCGGGAGGTCAGTGTTGGCAGTAGTCCTGTGCTGACTGACCGCAAGAGACGAAGCCGCCAGAGGGCCTCTAGCATGCGGCACGAGACCTGGCTTGATATCGAAAAGAACGCCCTCATCCTGCGGATCAAAGAACAAGAATTCCTAGGCGATTTTGACCGGCAGGCTTGGTTGTATGCCCTGTTGAAGGACAAGGACGGTACTACTGTAGACCGAGTTATTCTAGATGCTAGTAGAATACATGATGGGATTAGGGTCCAACCTGCGGAACTAACTCTACCTGAAGTTGGTGGACCATTTCAGCTGGAAATTGATTACGGCGGAGATGTGTTAGCATCATCTTTAGTACAGAGCCTCGATAACTGTGAGCTCTGTGCCGTTTTCTCTCTTTCCGGTCGGCCGATTAACCGCGATCTGCTGCGTTATCCCCATGTCTTAATGTTAGTTGCTCAGGGTGCTCAGGTGTTGCCGGAAACAACGATTAGAAGCGAAAAGGAGTTCTCTGTTGAGGCGGGCTTTCATCTGCTTACATTGGATCTGCGGGAGTGTGAGAATCTCGAGCTGCAGGTGAGGTTGGGTACCGCTTTGATGACCTACCGGGTTAAGGCAGAACTTCTGGATGAGGAAATAGATCTGCATGAGGGTCAAAGGGTGCACGGAGCCTATAGTCGAGGATGTCCAATCTATGCTGGAGAGTTGCCACAACTACGCTTTCTGACCGAGGAGCGTGATGAAGGACCAAGGCCCGTGTTTAATCAACTTTGCCTTGTTGTGGACATGCTAACTGAGAACCGACGAGTGGAATGGGATATGACCGAATTGCTCGAAATGGTCACCCAAGATGATCGTTGGACAAACCTGAACCTGCTGATGGACCTTATGGATACTTCCCTAGAGAGCCCCTTCAAAATTACGTTTTCTTGGGTGGATGCACTCGGGTTAGATAGAGAACTCACCCTGATTAACCTACCAGGTTTTCTACTGGATTATGCAGCTTCGGTGTTTCTTCCGGAGGAAAACGCAGTGGCACCAGTCGATGTCATTGTTCCTTCGGGTTGGCAGTTGACGGTCAATCGGGGTGCAACGGTGATTGGAGCGTATGAGGATGTTGTTGAGCTTGGGTTAGATCTGAGTCGGCTCATCATCTATGGCGAGTTAAGTTATCAAAACACTGCTCTACCCATTTCTATTGAGCTTCCGATTGTCCAGTGGAATTTTAGAGGAACCCTGGATCGAAAACGGTGGACTACATCCCCGGAAAGCATTTGGATCGATCAGATTGAAGACGACGAGTATGAATGCTTGGCGGTAATGATTACCTCTTCGTTCATCGGCCGCATTGTTCTAAAGGTAGGGTCAACCGAAGTTTTCACCAGGTCTGTAGATGCGGGTGAACTGGTATATGATTTTGATCTGAGTAATCTTCCTGAGCTCGTCAGACAGCATGGTCCGAGCCTACCGCTATATGTGATGCTTTATGATCATGACTTAACCCCGGCGGTACCGCCCATTCAAGTAGCAACTTTGTACGCGAAATGGGTACCTCAGGAACTAAGTGCCACGTTGGTGGATAACCGGCAGTTGGTATTAAGTTGGGTTGGCCTTGCACCCCATAGCCGGATGCTTGTCACCTTACAACCAGCTTGGAACGATGCAAAGCGAAGCTATGGATCGACGATTGAGGCGGGAGCGAACCAATGTGTGTTGGAGGATGAAGGAATCCAACCCGGTCCTTATTACCTAAGCCTGATGGAAGAAAGTGAAGCACTTTGGCATCCGAGTGATCGGGGCTCGCTAATTTATGTATCTGATGGAAGATACCAGATTAGGGGGTTTGAGGTCCATAGAGAAGGCAACAGGCTAACTGGCACAGTTGTGGTTTCTCCCGAAGGACTTCTAAGCGTAAAGGGCGTAGTTTTACGTGACGGAATACGGCCCCACTTGGAGGAGTTTAATCTTAGCAGGAATGAACGAGGTCAGTTCGAGTTTGCTATCGATAACTGCAATGGTGATGTTAGTATCGTTGGTGTCTACTCTTTGGATTATGAAGTGTACCGATTTATTACTGTAGGGAGAAGTCTCGCTTCCGCAAAGTCGATTAGTCGTGCTGAAGCGGCCTATTGGTATGATCTTTTGAACACCCTTGATCAAGGGTGGCGCCTATGGATTACTCGGGAGATAGGTCAACCTATTTCGGTGACACCCAAGAAGTCTAAAGAGATTCTGAAGACATTGGCAGCGCCACAAGAAAAACAAGAGACTTTTCCCCTGGACGTGCCGGAGCTTGCGGGAGTGGTGAAGTTAGAGGTCAATCCCCATGATGATCAGGAATTTGACCTCGTTTTTAAGGAGCGTCTTGGGAAGTGCGCCAATCCGAATTGCCCTCATCCTAGACAGGTGATCGAACAGTCCGTTTGGCACGAGATCCATTACCCCAAATGTAAATCCTTTGAAAATTGTCGGGGGCATCTACGGGTGCGTTTGATCATGGAATACGATCTAGACGAACTAATTGAAGCGACAACTCACCAGAGCGAAGGAACAGCTGATTACCTAACCATCATCGCTGATAGCAGTTTCCGGCCACTTCCCATATGCGATCAGGAGCTAAAAGATGCTACTCGTTTAGGGGGAGTCTTGATCGGAGCCTACCAGGACTTAGTACATCATCTAATTTCAAACATCAGAGCAGGGAAGGTTTGTGAACAATGAGCCTACATCCAATTCGAACAAGCAACGCCATTGCGGAGGCGTATTACGGCTACTTGGGGACTTCTTTTGAATTCGCTGATGCCCGGTTGCATCGTCAGTTTCAGGAGGCCCTTCGGCAAGGAGGCAATTTCGTAAGTGGCCCCTTTGTACAGGCAACACCGCCATTTAAGACTACATATACCATTGCGGAGCTGGTCGAGGAAGGAATTTTATCACCATTATTTGCTAGGTGTTCGGACAAAATGTCGATGAGATTGTACCAGCACCAAGAAGAGGCCATCCGTAAGATGATCCTAGGGGAACGCAATTTGGTAGTAGCTACGGGGACCGGTAGTGGAAAGACGGAATGCTTTATGATTCCCATTTGTAATTACCTTTTCCGTGAGTATGAAGCTGGTACCCTTACTCCCGGCATCAGGGCTTTGCTTCTTTATCCGATGAACGCCTTGGCCAATGATCAAGTAAATAGACTGCATTCCATGTTTGAATCCTTTGAGTTTATCACCTTTGGCCGCTATACAGGTGAAACCAAGCATCGGGAGAAAGATGCCCTGGAGTCTTATAGGAGTATGTTTCAGCGTGATCCACTTCCTAATGAAATGATCTCCCGGGAGCAGATGCAACAGAGCCCACCCCATATTTTGATTACCAACTACGCTATGCTGGAGTATCTGTTGTTACGGCCAGCAGACAATGTCTTCTTCGATGGACCAGACGCTAATCGGTGGCGATTTATCGTTCTTGATGAAGCCCATACTTACTCGGGCATAAAAGGAATTGAGACGGCAATGCTTTTACGCCGCGTTAAGGACCGGGTCCGCAAAGATGATACTCAGAGACTACAATGTGTGGCCACTAGCGCTACTTTGGGCAGGGGCATCGATGATGCTCAGGGGATTATGGAGTTCGCCTCGCAACTTTTTAGTGAAGACTTCGTATATGTGCCTGGGGATAACAATAGGCAGGATTTAGTGGTGGCGACCCGGCAATCTGTGAATTACGGCGTGGTGTGGGGTAAACCAGAGCGAAGCCTCTACGCAGAATGGGTGACATTACTAAAGGATGAAACCGAAGAGGCGCTGCTCGATCGACTTATTGAAGCTGGTAAATTAGCCGGTGTACCAGTTTCAGTACTAGTGGAGGCAAAAAAGAGGGCCGGCTCTTCTTTGGATGCTTTTCTGTATGCGGTCCTACAGGGTGATGAAAACATGGTTCGCATGCAGGAGATCTTGGAAGATAATCCCATAACCATCGTGGAACTTGCCGAGTGTATGTTTGAACAGCAGCTAAGCCTTACGGAGGCCGAAACTACAATTGTCTCCTTAGTAGACTTGGCTGTACGGGCACGACCTACTGAGGATAGCAATCCGTTATTGCCCGCTCGCTATCATCTGATGCTTCGAGCCTTGAATGGTGCATGGTTGTCCTTTGTCCCTGAACCTAGACTTCATTTAGTACGGACCACTACCGTGCCTTATGCCGGGGGAGCCGCTCCCGCTTACGAGATCGGGGTTTGCTCCAATTGTGGTACCCCGTATATTCAAGGAGCGACAGATGAAGCGGAAGATGGGCTCGGACGATGTTTATCTCCAGTGGCGACCGACGAGTCAAGTCTGCAATACTACGCTGTCTGTAACATAGAAGAATGGGGGAGGCTTGAGGCCAACGAAGATGAAGGGATTTATGCTTTGGATCCAGACACCCAAGCTTATATGCTCTGTCCGGTCTGTGGGAAGCTCCGGAATGAAGAAGGAGTTGAACCTGACTGTAGTTGCGGGGTAAAACAGATCGTACTTATTCAAACCAAGGCCCAAGTCACCCGTTGTGCTATGTGTGGTGCCAGTGCTACAAAACATGGTATCGTTCGACGGGTGTCCACATCCTCGGAGGCCGCTGCTAGTGTTATTGCCACCGCCTTGTACCAGGAACTACATGTGAATGATGGTACATCGCAGAAGGCGGATGTACCCACGATGCCAGACTTTGATGATGATTGGGACAATTACATACCAGAAGTAGAGGAGCCCGGTAAGAAGCTGTTGGTGTTTTCGGATAGCCGCCAGGATGCCGCCTATTTTGCCCCCTATATGCAGGATTCCTACGAACGTGTACTGTGGCGCAACCTGATTTTAACAGCGGCCCGTGAGGCCATTAACGAGCAGCCGGAACTACCTTTAAGTGTATCCGATCTATGGAGAAGGGCTAGCCAGATGGCCAGACCAGTCTTCGAGAAAAGTGCTCGAGATATTAACATTGACGCACAGGCGTGGGTTTTAAATGAGTTTACCAGACCGGGTCGTCATGGACTAGAAACGTTAGGACTTTTGGGATTTGTATTGGAGCGTCCGCCTAGGTGGCGGACTGCTCGTTTTTATGAGCGTAGTTTGGGTTTAACAGATGATGAGGTCTGGGATCTAATTAATATCCTTCTCGGCACGTTACGCAGGAGTGGCGCGGTCTGTTTACCTAGGGAAGGATTGGACTTAAAACATGAGGCGCTTGCACCGGGCAATTTGACCAAATCGATTCGCTTGACACCTGGCTCTAAACAGGGGATTATGGGTTGGATGCCCCAAGCAGGTTCCAACGGCCGAGCGGATTACCTCAAAAGGCTTATGCACCGTCTAGGTTATACCGGGAACGAAAAAGAGCACATATGGCAGATCCTAGAACAAATGTGGAAATGGGAGTTTGCTCCCCATTTGCCCGATAAGCCCTGGTCTAAGTATTTTGCGACATACAATCCGCAAAACCAGCAGGGGATTATTAGTTACCAGCTAGTGGCTGAAAAATGGCACGTACTTGCATATGATAGCCACCAGTTCCCAGTTTGGCATATTTGTGATCAATGCGGCAGTCTTACATTGCACAATATCCGCGGGGTTTGTCCCAAATACCGGTGTCAGGGAACGCTTAGTCCGGTGGATATTTCGGAACGTTTAGCCAGAAATCACTATGTGCGTCTTTACGTTGCTCCGAACCTACCGAAGAAGATGAATGCTAAGGAACACACTGCACAATTAACCCCGGATGCTGCTAGTTCCTTTCAGACAGATTTTCAGAAGGGACTCATTAATATCCTCAGCTGTTCTACCACCTTTGAGCTTGGTGTTGATCTAGGTGATCTAGAGGCCGTACTCATGAAAAACGTACCACCGTCGCCGGCAAATTATGTACAACGAGCGGGGCGAGCCGGTCGACGTGCCGGCACCGCGGCCATGGTTGTTTCCTATGCCCAGGATCGTCCTCATGACTCCTTTCATTACTGGAATCCCGATTTAATGATCAAAGGACACATTACACCACCTCATTTTGATCTGCGTAACGAAAAGATCGTACTTAGACATGTCTATGCCGTCGCCTTGGCAGAGTTCTGGCGAAATTATCCGGAATATGTTGGTAATGTAGGAGGCTTCTTCGAGGATAACGGGGGAGGAGCCGGTGTCGATATATTAATGGAATACTTAGCACTAAAACCGTCAATCGTGCAGCAACGGATTAACCATGTAGTACCAGATGGTCTCAAGGAACAGTTAGGGGTTGACTCTTGGCAATGGGTAAAGAGGCTACTAGCACCCCTTGATGCTCTGGAGCCTGGTCCTTTAACCTGTGCACGGTACGAAGTGGAAGACGATCTAAGAAGGCTAGAGGCCCGAAACGATGAACTGGCGAAAAAATATATAAGTACGGCTCAAGTGGTTTATTTGATGAATACCATCAAAAGACGACCATTGATTAACTTCCTCGCTAGTAGGAATGTGCTACCAAGATATGGCTTTCCCGTCGATGTGGTTAATCTAGACCTGAAATCAAATGCCTCTGCTAATTCGGATATTGAGCTGGAGCGTAGCCTAAGAATGGCCGTGTCGGAATACGCTCCGGACAGCGAAGTAGTGGCCGGGGGAAAGGTATGGACAAGTCGGTACCTCCAGGTTTATCCTCAACGACGCTGGCTGCGGTATCTTTATGGTGAGTGTAAGCTTTGTAGGAACTATGTCACCGAACTAGATACGGGTGACGGAAGTAGAGAAGTAAAATGTGATACCTGTGGTAACACGGTCAAGTGTGTGGTCTTTGTGGTGCCAGAGTTTGGGTTCCTTGCAGATCCAAAGGAACCTGCCGAAGCCGGAAGCCGTAATCTGAAACGGGTCTATGCTGGACGAGTGTCTTTTTCAGGGATTGAGACTAATGCTGAGACCATTGAGAACTCTATGGTGAATGGGATGGTACAGGTGCTTACCTCCAAACAAGGAAAGTTAGCAGTGGTGAACAATGCCGGCGGAAGAGGTTACTTGCTTTGTCCATCTTGTGGTTACGCAGCGATCGGAGGTTCAAGACAACCTGTCGGAACTCATAAAACTCCCTACGGCCGGGATTGCAGAAGGAGACTGGAATGGGTTGCTTTAGGGTATGAGTTTAGGAGCGACATTGCTCGAATCGAATTTGGACTTGCTACCCCGGATACCGCCGAGTTTTGGTATTCCCTATTATATGCCCTCATCGAGGGGGCTTGCTTGGCACTGGAGGTTCATCGTAGTGAAATCGACGGTTGCATCCAGTGGGGAAGTTCCCCAGGATTACCCACCAGCCTTGTCTTGTTTGATGCTGTGGCCGGCGGTGTTGGGCATGTGCAGCAACTAGGGAAGCCCTCGAAACTGACAAAAGTTCTCGAGGCGGCTTACCGAAGGATGGATGCTTGTGACTGCGATAGTAGTTGTTACTGCTGTCTGCGTAATTATTCGAATCAGTTTTACCATGATGTGCTTAATCGAGGTGTGGCGAAGACTTTCCTTGGAGAGCTGCTTGGCCGTGAGTAGTGATATCCTCTCGGATTAGGTGTTCGAATGATAGAGAAGAGTTTCATAAATCCATGAACGGAGCCTACAGGATGACAAACGCAAGGATGGCCTATCCGACAGACATCATTTCAGGGGATGCCCCCATAACAGGTATAAGCTAGAAGATACGAGTTGGTGGGTTGTACCTAGAGGTTGTCTGCCTACTCATTCAATATGAGATGACACTACATCTATGTTACTCCACGCTGCCCAAGCAAGTCAGATAAGGCAGTTTAAAGAGGATGACCCACTAACTCAAATGAGTCTGCCACTTATCTATGATTGCCGGTTCACTAGCGGAAACTACCGGCAGCGTTACCCGCTATCCAATTCTGATATACAGACGATGCTAAGAAAGTATAGACCCCGTAAATCGCCTGTCTTTGTTTTATCAACCAAAGGATTTCCTCTAACGTTGGTAAATGTCCTTTAAAAGGTTGTCCAAGGAACTTATCCTTGAGCCTTAAAGTACTCCCGCACCTGAGGCATATAGATAGTATCCACAAAGCTCAGTCTCATTGCATGTTTCAAAGTCTCCATCAGTACGTTCTACGTAGTCTGTTTAAGCGGCTTCTGCAGGTGTATCCGTTTGTTTTGACCGCATGGTTGTCAAGTTCGCTTCGGGACAATGTTCAAAACACAGAGACTGGTAAGCCTATGCTTAGCGGGGTGACTCACCATCTTTTTCCATACCGTAAATGTGTAGGCTGAGGGCATCGGTTGCCTGCTTTTGCGCGTCTTGCAGATCTGTACCGACACTTACGCGTTCAGGCAGATACGGAAAGTCAACGCTATATCCTGTCTCTGTCGGTTCGAACACAGCCAAATGAGTTAACGTACGCATATAAGCATGTCTCCTTTCGTGTTTAACATCCCCACAGCCCGGATGACCTCTCTCCAAATGACCAGAATAGACCAGACAAATTCCTATGTCGGTGGTGTACTCAGGTGTAGGTGGAGATACCTGGACCTGAGCACGCCTATAGGCACTTCTTCTGCTGATGTTTTAGCATTTTGCGGACTTCCTCAATGCTGCGTACGGCTCCACCTTCTGCGTGCAATGCTGCGTGGCAGTTGGGGCAGACAGGTACGAGGTCGCGTATAGGGTCAACGTAGTATCCCTGGCGAATCTCGGAAAGGGGAATAAGGTGATGGACATGAATGAAGCCATCCATCTCGGGGCCATAGCGTTCATAAAAGGACATCCCGCATGCTATACAATTGTGGCCGTGGTGGCGCAAGCACTCCTCACGCGCCCGGTGATTCCGCTCAAACCTGTTTACCGGTACGCGGGTGGTCGAGCCCTCCCGGAAACCTGCGGCGTCTGACATGGGTTCGGAAACCAGTGGCGACTCCATTCCGGGCATTGGTCGTCCCAGAACGATGCTCAAGTATTCCGTGATGAGGGGTTCATGCCGAGCAACGCTTCGGGGATCGACCGTGTGATATCGGGCTAACACATGATCAAGATAGCTGAAGTGCGCCGTTTGAATTGCCAACCAGTCGCGTTCTCGGTCGAGTCTAGGATTGTAAAATCCGTTTCTGGAGGGAGGACGTTTGTATCTCGGATACGATTGGGTATCCCACGCCCAGGAGCGCAGGCCTGACAGGCTATCTTCATTTTCCGACGCATCGGTGGTTACCCAGAGATCGCGATCCATAAGCGTCAGGACGATGAGGCGCCCGGTAAAAAGGCGGATACGATCCGAACGTACATGCACCAGCCATATTGCTGAATTCCGAGCTTGGGCGTAGGTCAGCGAATCCGCCAGTGCTTCAAGCTGAGTGGCACGAACAAGCGGATCAGGAAGGATCTTTTCAACTCTGTGTGCAAGCGTTATCAAGTCATGAGCCATCGGTGCAGCCTCCTATTGGGTATTTGGATAGGGATTTCGCGTACCAGCGCTACCGAACCGAGTTGCCGAAACCATCGGGCGTATTTAGCGATTGGAAGACGTTGGTTGTTCAGCCTTTTGTTTGCCCAGTCTAAACGCAAGAGAAGCCCACATGCATACGCTGCAAAACCTTACTGTATTAGCTACTTAGAGGCACTTTCCACAATGCTACTGCTAATAGACAGGTCCATTTTCTGAACCTTTCGTAGTCTATGTGTGCCTAGTATGTTTCAGAATACTTCAATAGGTTAGTTAGCGTCTTGTATGCCTTTGGGCATATCGGAGTGGACAGGACGTTTTAGACATCCTGAATTATCCTATTTGCGCTTACCGTGACATAAACGGTGCCCGGCACTGTTGAACAACTCCTCAGCCTAGTTGATTGCACACTATTTTGGAATATAGGGGGTGGAAGAGTATCAAACAAACGCATCACCTCTTAGGGGCGGTCAGATAGGGATTTATAATTCCTGAAAAATTCGGCATAGTCGTTGATATTAGGCTATGCCGTTTTTTCGTTTATTTTGGTAAATCGATAGCGCCAATGCAGTTATAAAAAATT
>JALNWK010000038.1 GCA_023230925.1 Limnochordia bacterium | reverse complement strand
CTTGAAATCATCTGAGTAACGCTTTCTTGTCACGGTTAATCACTCCCACTAAAGTAATCTTAGCACAAACATAGCTTATGTCCAAATCCTTTAGGGGGCTAGATAGGTACCACATGAAACGTGACCTAAGAAGGATATTTACTGATTCCAAGGTTCTTCCGAAGGTCGAGGAAGCCCTTGATTCGGATGACGTAACCGGTGCTACCTTCTTGGCAGAGCTGGCCCAAGCGAAGTTAGAGCTCACGGACCCTGACAAAGCTGGAGACTATCAGCGCTTGCTCAACGATTTGAGCCAAATAGCTGATGCTACGGTAGACTACAGAAAGCGTCTAGAAGCCCGTGGGATATCCGTAGACGGCCTACGAGGACTTGGCGCGGTAAAGCCCCAGATATTTTGTTTTGCTCGGCGTGTTAAGGGTAAACGAAGCTGGAGCCGGGAAAGACTTGGCGCGATGATGGAGCGGTTGTGTTGGCGTAATACCGAACGCCTACAGGAAGTAACTGACAATGTTATTAAGTTCATGCGCAAGATAGATTTCAACCTAGGTTCACTAAAAGAGATAGCTAAGAAAGGGGCGGAAAGTAGTACGTAAGAATGTCTATGTACCTCGGACAGCCGGTATACCCATTGCCCATGATAGGAAGGACATCATCGGGGGGTATGTCGAACCTAATGTACAGACTCAACGAAGGTGGTATGCTTAGCAGCTGTTGAACCTACAGAAATTGGAGATGGAGCCAGTACCCGTGAATCGTTGACTCATACGTGGTCTCGCGTCTGCTTTACAAAGTGTAGCTGGTATGTTACGATATTAAGAAAAATTGCCGGAAAAGACGGTTTTAGGTCAGAAAAAGGACGGATAACATGTATGTGCGAGGGATCAGGGGTGCGATAACGGCAGAGGATAACACCGAAGAAGCTATTTTCGTCGCCACCACGGAGTTACTACAACGGGTAATTGGAGCAAATGAGCTTGTGACAGAAGACATTAGTAGCATAATCTTTACGGTGACTGGGGATCTGGATGCAGCCTTTCCCGCTGCTGCTGCCCGTAAGCTCGGTCTTGTACATGTTCCTCTGGTTTGTACCCAAGAGATTCCGGTGCCCCAAAGCCTACAACGGTGCATACGACTGTTAATGCATGTGATGACAGACAAGAAACAAGATGAAATCGTACATATTTACCTTAAGGGAGCAAGATGTCTCCGTCCGGATCTGGTATAGTATGTATAAGTAAATAATAAGGAGAGAAGGCGTCCTCTTTACGCCGAAAGATGATGACGTACCCCCAAACTAGAACATGTATTGAGCGAATTACACCCTACGTACCCGGAAAGCCCATTGATGAGGTAAAACGGGAATTTGGTATCAGTGACGTTATTAAGCTTGCCTCTAACGAGAACCCCCTTGGACCATCGCCTGCGGCATGCAAAGCTATGGCAAATGCGGCTGCGAACATGGCCATCTACCCCGATGGTGCTTGTTTTGCCCTGAAGGAGAAGTTGGCTGCTCACCTTGGTGTACCTGCTGGCTCTTTAGTCATTGGTAATGGTTCCGACGAGGTGATCAAGTTGATTGCAGAGGCATTTCTAGATAGTGGTGATGAGGGAGTCTATGCGGATCCATCCTTCAGTGAGTACCCCTATGTTTTGCGCTTGATGGGCGCGAAGGAGTGTGTGATACCCTTAGTGGATTTCACCCATGATCTTGACGCCATGGCAGATGCGGTGGGGGATGCAACGAAGATCGTGTTTGTCTGTAATCCCAATAACCCTACGGGAACCATTGTTGATGGTCCCAGCCTGCAAGCATTTGTTGATAAGATCCCCCAGGATGTTTTGATTATCCTCGACGAAGCATACTACGAGTATGTTGATGATCCTAGCTATCCCCAGACCCTTGCCTGGGCACTGGAAAGACCAAATATTGTGGTGCTACGGACCTTCTCCAAGGTTTATGGTCTTGCGGGGTTGCGGGTGGGCTATGGAGTAGCTAATCCTAAGCTTGCGGCATGGATTAACCGTGTAAAAGAGCCCTTTAATGTGAATGCCATGGGCCAGATCGCGGCCATAGCCGCCCTAGAGGATCAGGACCATGTACAAAGAAGCATCGAGGTCAACCGACAGGGAAAAGGGTACCTATATGATGAGTTCAAAAAGCTGGGTCTAAAATATGTGCCCACCCAGGCTAACTTTATTTATGTTGATCTTGCTCGACCCTGTGATGCGGTGTTTAAGGGGTTACTTAAGCAGGGCGTGATTATTCGTAAAGGAGATGCCTTTGGTCAGCCGACCTTTATTCGGGTTACCATCGGCACCCAAGAGCAGAATCAAAGATTCATTGGTGCTCTAGAAGCAGTCCTATAAGTTGACAAAGACTAAATGAGGTGACGGCCATGATTATTGTCATGGAACCGAAGGCGGATTCTACGCAATTAAATCGGGTAATTGAACGACTAAAGGAATTAGGTTTCGAAGCCCATCTATCCCAGGGTGTTGAAAGAACGATTATTGGAGCCGTGGGGGATAAGACTAAGATCAATTTGCAGTTTCTGGAAGCTTTACCCGGGGTGGAGAAGGTTGTACCCATCCTACAGCCCTTCAAGTTGGCTAGCAAGGAGTTTCTGCACCACAAGTCCGAGGTTTCTGTGGGGGATGTGGTCTTCGGTGGTAAGAAGTTGGTGATGATCGCCGGACCCTGTGCCGTGGAAAGTGAAGAGCAGATTATTGAGGCGGCTCAAATGGTCAAGGCCGGCGGAGCTTCTATGCTGCGGGGCGGCGCCTTCAAACCGAGGACATCACCCTATTCTTTTCAAGGTCTAGAGGAAGAAGGGTTGAAGCTTCTAGCCGAAGCCAGAGCGGAAACGGGCCTACCGGTTATTTCTGAGGTGGTCAATCCCCGGGATGTGGAATTAGTCAGCCAGTATGTGGACATGCTTCAGATCGGCGCACGGAACATGCAGAACTTTACTTTGCTTCGGGAAGTGGGTTTGGCCGAGAAACCGGTGTTACTTAAAAGAGGTATGTCTGCAACCATAGAGGAATGGCTGATGGCCGCGGAGTATATTATCTCCGCAGGCAACTTTAACGTGGTTTTGTGCGAGAGGGGCATTCGTACCTTTGAGACGGCAACCCGTAACACTTTGGACCTAAGTGCTGTGCCCTTGATTCGGGAGCTTAGTCATTTGCCGATAATTGTCGATCCCTCCCATGGAACAGGTAAGAAACGTCTGGTAACAGCAATGGCCCGAGCCGGAATTGCAGCTGGAGCCGATGGGATTATGGTTGAGGTACATCCGAAACCGGAGAAGGCCCTGTCCGATGGTCCCCAATCCCTACGGCCCGAGGAGTTTAGCGAACTGATCCGGGAAGTAACAAAAGTGGCCGTTGCTCTGGACCGGATCATGTAGGACGTGGATGAATGCGTAGAATTTCCATTGTAGGCCTGGGACTTATTGGTGGGTCCTTGGGATTGGCCTTAAGGTGCCGAACCGAGGATGTTTATGTTGTGGGCTTTGATACATCGCCGGAAACTTGTAGCGATGCATTAAACCTAGGAGCAGTTGATCAGATCGCCTCTTCTATTGAAGAGGCTTTCTCTGGGTCTGAACTAGTTTTTCTAGCCACGCCGATCAGGGGGATTATTGATTACCTGCACGATGCAGCAAGGTTCTGTAAGCCGGGCTGCATTGTTACGGATATGGGAAGTACGAAAACACTGATAATGCAAAAAGCCGCGGAGATCCTACCCGGGGAGGTCGTTTTTATTGGAGGCCATCCCATGGCCGGCAAGGAACGAAGCGGCATTTTCGCGGCAAGCCCTCATTTATTTGAAAATGCAGCCTATGTCCTCACCCCACCGGATTCCGGTCACGGGACGGAGCTTAGTACCCTTCGATCCGTAATTGAGATCATCGGAGCCTTCCCCGTTTTGCTAAGTCCCGATGAGCATGATCTAATCGTTGCAGCCGTAAGCCATCTTCCCCACATCTGTGCCGTTGCCCTGGCTAATACTGTGGGCAACCTCGCGCCGCAGTATCCGGATCTGTTAGCCCTGGCTGCCGGTGGTTTCCGGGATACAACCCGGGTGGCATCCGGTGATCCAAGGCTGTGGTGTCAGATCCTAGAGACTAACCGGGGCCACATTAACTCGATGATTGAAGAGTTTAAAGGGGTCTTATCTGATCTACAAAGGGCCCTGCAAACAGATTCGGCCGCCTTGTACCAAGGGCTCTGCAGTGCAAAGGGGCTCCGGGATGAACTACCCAAATACAGTAGGCGTCTTACCAATTACTATGAGCTATCGGCGCAGGTAGCAGATGAACCTGGTACCATTGGCCAGATTGCCGGTGTCCTCGCCCAGGCCGGCGTAAATATTAGTGATATTGAGATCATGCGAGCCAGGGAGGGTGAAGCAGGGGTCCTAAGGTTAGGGTTCAATGATGAGAAGCAGGTAGATCAGGCCCTTAAGGTTCTAAGGACCAATGGCTATGTGGTAAAAAGGCGGTCATAGCCCGATTATTTTATCGGTAGCTGATGGTTCGAAAAGTCTAAGGCTGGCAATGAAGGGAGGAAGCCGGTGCGTGCTTATGGTGCCCATGGGCAAATAGAACAGCACGATCCCGGCAAATGTCTTGCTTTTAGTAAACCGAGCAAAATCGATGGTGGGACAATGTCAGGTGCCGGGAGATAAGTCCATCTCCCACCGAGCTCTAATCCTAGGATCAGTTGCCCAAGGGACCACCCACATCCAAGGCTTGTTGGAAAGTGATGACTGCCTCAACACAGCCAAATGTCTGGGGTTAATGGGCAGTGATCTTAAACGAATCGGTCCCGGGGAATATATAATACATAGTGCTGGATTAAGTCAAATTGGAGAGGCCAGCGATATTTTGGATGCGGGGAATTCGGGGACAACCCTCAGGCTCTTGCTGGGATTGGTCAGCTCTCGCCCCCACTTTTATGTTCTAAGCGGAGATGCATCATTGCGGCAAAGGCCTATGGAACGGGTGGTAAAACCCTTACGACAGATGGGAGCGAGGATCCTTGGAAGGCAGGGAGCAAGCCTGGCACCCTTGGCTGTTACCGGCGGTGGACTTGTGGCAGAGAGTCTTAAGAGCTCTGTGGCAAGTGCCCAGGTTAAATCGGCAATCCTCTTGGCGGGTCTGGGGACTGTGGGTGTAACCAGCATCACCGAGCCATCTTTGTCCCGGGATCATACAGAACGGATGTTGGCTTACTTAGGGTGTCCCGTGATGCGAAGGGGGAATACTATAAGCATAGAAGGACCAGGGGAACTAGAAGGGAGGGAAATAGTGGTGCCTGGTGACTTTTCCTCGGCTGCGTTCTTACTGACAGCAGCTGTACTGCTTCCTCACAGTAAGGTCACGATTAAGGACGTCAACCTGAATCCCACAAGGACCGGTTTCTTAGAGGTACTAAGCCGGATGGGGGCAGCGGTGGAGATTGACAATGTTAGGGAAGTATGCGGGGAACCCGTTGGGGATCTGACCGCAAGTACAAGTAACCTCTACGGTTGCATGATTGATGGTGAGCTGATCCCAAGGGTAATCGATGAGCTGCCTTTGGTGGCCCTTTTGGGCAGCCAGGCTAAGGGCGAGACAAAAGTGGTGGATGCCGCTGAGCTGCGGGTGAAAGAATCGGACCGGATTAGTACTACTGCTACGGAGTTGGGCAAACTCGGGGTAGTGGTGGATACCTTTGCCGATGGGTTTTCCGTGCAAGGGGGCCAAATCATTCGGGGAGGTAGTTGCTCTAGCTGTGATGATCATCGGATTGCCATGATGTTAGTTGTCGCGGGTTTGCTCGGTGAGGAAGAGGTGGCCATTTGCGATCCTGGATGCATTAGAGTATCCTTCCCGGGGTACGGTAACCTGCTCAATGAGCTGTGTTTTCCCGAGCATGCTAACCGGTGCATTGATTATATTGAAAGTTTTTAGGTGCCATTAAGAGGAATATTCGGTTTTGGCTAGAATATATCTACTTGAGGCCAGTACACAAAATCGTGATAAACGGAAAAAGGTTGCGAGTAATGGTTGAAAAGTTGTCGATAGCGATTGATGGTCCAGCCGGAGCAGGAAAAAGCACGGTGGCCAGATTAGTAGCCGAACGATTGGGTTACCAATATATCAATACAGGTGCGATGTATCGGGCTTTTGCGTTAAAAGCTCAAGAGAGTGGATGCAGTTTGTTTAATCCTTCAGATATTTATGCTCTTCTTCAAACGACCTCCATCGACCTTAAAGGCGATCAAGTATACTTAGATGGTGTTGACGTATCTGAAAAAATCCGTAGTTCTACAATTGGTGCCCTAGCATCGGATGTTTCTGTATTACCCGAGGTTAGAGAACAGATGGTTCTGTGGCAACGTGCATTGGCAAAAAACAAGGGTGTGGTTATGGATGGTCGGGATATCGGTACTGTTGTATTACCCGATGCCGACGTTAAGGTGTTTCTTACGGCAAGTCTTGCTGAACGGACGAGACGAAGATTTGAGGAGCTACGGGCTCGAGGCTTTGAGGTGAAATGGGAAGATATTTCATCGGAGATTGCCCACCGGGATGAGCAGGATACGAAACGAGCGTTAGCGCCTTTAAAGAAAGCGTCCGATGCCTTTGTTTTGGACTCCACGGAACTTGATATATCTGATGTGGTGAATATGATTGTAGATTTGTGTAAGAGGAGATTTATATCTTGCTGTACGGAATAGTCAAGTGGATTGCCTGGGTCATTTTGAAAATATTCTTCTGGTTTAGAATTGAAGGACAGGAAAACGTGCCTAAGGACGGCCGGTTGGTTGTGGCTGGGAATCATGTTAGTTATCTTGATCCCGCCGTTATTGGTGCGGGCATGCCCAGAAGGGTCTACTTTATGGCCAAGGCCGAGTTATTCACGATTCCAGTTTTGGGGGCTCTTATCCGAGGACTAGGTGCTTTTCCTGTGCAACGGGGTGGGGCAGATAGAAAAGCCTTGGGACGTGCTTTGCAGGTTCTCCAAGAGGAGAAGGTCTTAGGCATTTTTCCCGAAGGTACCCGGGCGGAAGAGGGGGAAAGGCTACCGGGACAAAGTGGCGCAGCTGCTTTGGCTCTAAAAACCGGGGCGAATATTCTGCCCGTTGCTGTTGTTGGCACCGAAAAGGTGCTGAGCAAGAGGCATTTCTTCCGGTTTAGTCGCGTCACCCTGAAGATCGGTACAGTGATCCCTGTTGAAAAAGAGACCAAGCTTCATAAGGATAATGTAATGGAATTGACAACAAAGGTGATGGAAAACATCGAAAATTTGTTGGAAGAACGGTGATTACCGTGGAATGAGCCTAGTCAAAAGAGTAACCGTAAAGGAGGGAAGTAACTGATGGAGATCCTGCTAGCAGAGAAAGCCGGGTTTTGCTTTGGGGTAAAAAGAGCCTTTGAATTAACCCAAGAGGCCGCCAGCACTAATCATGCTGGACCAATCAGTGTCCTGGGACCGTTAATCCACAATCCCCAAGCTATTGAAATGCTTGAGAAACTCGGTGTAACTACTGTAATGGATCTTGATCATGTTTCGGAAGGAACTTTGATTATCCGGTGCCATGGTGTTGCGCCTAACCTCATTGAGCAAGCCAAGGACAAGGGATTAGCGGTTATCGATGCCACCTGTCCTTTTGTACGGCGGGCGATTAGACTTGCCGACACGCTTTCAACAGAGAGATACCAGGTGGTGATTGTAGGTGATCCTGATCACCCTGAGGTCATAGCGATTAACGGGGCAACGAAGAACCAGGCTACGATCGTCAAGGAACCCGGGGATGTAGGGAAAATGGAAGTGCACAGGCATGTGGGTATCTTAGCTCAGACGACCCAAACCTTACAAAACCTACAGGCGTGTGTGGCTGAGTTGTTAAAAAGGTCCCAGGAAGTAAGGGTTTACAATACAATCTGCACTGCCACAAGTGAAAGACAGGCCGCCGCACTAAGTTTAGCTCAGCAAGTGGATGTAATGCTGGTGGTCGGTGGACGAAATAGTGCAAATACAAGACGATTGGTGGAAATCTGCAAGGATGTGAACACCGTGGTTTACCACATTGAAATCGCCGAAGAGATCGAATCCGGTTGGTTTGAGAATGTGGACAAAGTGGGAATAACCGCAGGTGCTTCAACGCCTTCGTGGATAATTGAGGGGGTACTAGACAGAATGAGTGAACTAAACAAGGAACTGGACACATTGCAGGAAGAGAATGCGCAAGTTGAGGAAACAGAGAAACAGGAAGAGACCACTGAAGCTCCCCAAGAGGAGAAACAAGAGGCACCGGTTGAGCAACAACTAGCCGACTATGAGAGCAGTTTTGTTGATCTCCAAGCTGGGGAGATCATTGAAGGTCGGGTTGAAGAGGTCGGCCCCGATGAGGTTATGGTGGACATCAGTTACAAATTCGAGGGGACGATTCCAACCAAGGAAGTGGGACCTGGCAAACTGGAGAAAGGGGATCAAATCCACGTTTATGTGGCGAAGGTCGAGGATGATACAGTAATCCTATCCAAGCGCCGGGCTGATCGGGAATTGGCCTGGTCTAAACTCCAAGATGCCTATGAAACGGGGCAAACCATTGAGGCCGTGGTAAAGGAGCGGGTAAAAGGCGGTCTGCTGGTGGATGTTGGTGTACGTGGTTTTATCCCGGCTTCCCATGTAGATATGGGCTATGTGGATGATCTCGATAAGTACGTGAAAGAGAACGCGAAATTCACGTTGAAGGTCATCGAACTGGACCGGGCCAAGAATAACGTTGTACTTTCTCGCAAACAAGTACTGGAAGAGGAGTATGAGAAGGCGAAGGAAACGATCTACGAAGAACTTAATGAGGGTGATATCGTACAGGGCGTGGTACGACGACTCACTGATTTCGGTGCCTTTGTGGATATTGGCAACGGTGTGGAAGGTCTCCTTCATGTATCGGAAATGTCCTGGGGTCGAGTCCGACATCCAAAGGATGTTGTTGCCGTAGACGACACCATTGACGTGATGATCTTGAAGCTAGAACCGGAGAGGGAGCGGATCTCTTTGGGACTGAAGCAGACCAAGCCCGATCCTTGGACGAACATTGGTGGTCGCTACAGTGTTGATCAGATTGTGCAAGGTGAGATCACTCGGATCGTGGATTTTGGTGCTTTTGTCCAGCTTGAGGATGGAGTTGAAGGCTTGGTGCATATTTCCCAGCTTGCAGACTATCATGTGACTAGGCCAGAAGATGTAGTCACCACCGGTGAAAAGGTGAAGGTAAAAATCCTGAATATCGATGAAGGTGCTCACCGGATTGGGCTAAGCTTGCGGGATGCCCAGGAAAACACCAAGAAACAACAGGAAGAGATCTATCAAGAGCAGACCGATAACGGTAATGTGAAGATTGGCGATGTGGTTGGCGATCTGAGTAGTCTGTTTAACCAGTCTGAGGAATAAAGCTAGGTCTGTAAGGGTGAGGGGCTATGTGCGCGAAGCACATTGCCCCTTTTTAAACTTGTTACTAACAGGTTGTCCTTTGGTTGGTCTTTACAAAACAGAGCACCGACCTGAAGGTAATCTGCAACTGCAGCATAATTGTTAGTGGTCATGCAACTCTTATGTGTTTTAACCAAACATCTAAGGCTTCGGCAATCTGCAATCGGTGGAGGGAGTTCCCTGCCGAATATGCCCTTCCTAATGGAGCTACGATTCATAGTCTGCCTGATAACCGTCATGTCTTGTTCTCAGGCTTGTCTCACAGACTACCGGGAAAGCAGATGAGGTAATCTATATCTGCGGACAGGTACCTACCTTCGGTATTTTGCTGGTCGGTAGGCTATTCATGAGGTTCCAGACAGTCCATCGGTTTTGGATGAACTGTCTGGGTTGATCATGTACCTACAAAACGCGGTCTATCGGAGGCGTAAGTAAGGTTTGGCTATGCACCCACGCTTGGCGGGAGGAACGCTTGATCAAAGTGGTCCCTTAACCGATGGTGATCTTTACCGGCGTTGGGTTCACGAGATTGTCGCTAACTGGACATCTTGCCTCCACAGTTTTCAGCCATTCTTCTATGGTCTTGGTATCGGCGGTTGTTTGGGGAGTCATCTTAACCCTAATCTCTTGGTAACCAGCTCGTTCCTTAGCGGACTTGCCCATGAATTTTGCTGGGTTTAGATCCCCTTCCAACTCGAAGTCTATCCCAGTAAGGGGCATGTCCATTTCCTTGGCAACGACATGACCGACGACATTTAGGCATCCAGCCAAAGCAGCTAGGACATATTCAACGGGGGTGGCCCCATCGTCTGTGCCGCCTTGATTTTTGGGCTCATCAACAATGATCTGGAAGTTTCGTGCGCTAACGATGGTCTTGGTGGGATTGGCACTGCTCGCTTTGACGCTAAACTTTAGTTTCAGTTTTGTCACTCTCCTTAACATGAATCCAGAGATTAGTGTTAGTGTGCTGTTACCAAACTATACTATAATGCGGTGGGAAAGGTAACTGCAGGCTTACGTGGGGATGCCAGGACCTAAACCGCGGAGTTACTGGTGCTTAAGGTGTCCCCCTCCCAAGCAAGCCGGTGCCTGCAGCCTAACGAAGGGAAACTCATGTTACCACATCCCTTTCAATGTGTGAGTATGAAAATTATACCTAAAGCTAGGAAGGAGTGCAAGTATCAAGGGAAATGAATGCCGGCCTAGTCCTTATGGTCCGTGGCCTCTTGTATGCGAGATTGGATCTGCCCCATGGTGTTGATTAGGCAGCAGCATCGGACGGTTGGGGTGCATGCAGGTAGTAAAGTTGGGTTCCCGTGAATGTGTGGAGTTTCTCCACTACTAGGCTCGGAATAGGCATTTATGACATTGACCAAGTCCTGGCTGTATAATCCCGAAATACCAAGGATATTCTAAGGGGTAGAAAAGCAACGCGAGGGATGTGATGGCCTTGGCCATTGGGCTAATACTTCTGTTTATTGTGGCAGTCCTGATATACTTTGGATTGTTGCATAGGGTACTTGATCGCATGCGTCTAGATGACCGACAAGCCTTGATTATCATCGGTTTAATGGTGGTTGCTAGCTTCATCGATCTCCCGCTTTTCAAAGACCGGTTACAGGTGAGCCTTAACGTGGGTGGTGCCCTAATTCCCCTGATTGTGGCTGTGTACTTACTCGTCACAGCCGATGAACGGGTTGAGTGGGTGCGGGCACTCATTGCCACGGCGGTCACAGCAATTGTGCTGGTGGTTGTCAACAACATCACGGATTTTAATCCGCCCCAGGAAGTATTCATTGATCCCATCTGGCTTTTTGGTATCGTGGCCGGTGTTTCGGGATATCTTGCTGGCCGTTCAAGACGTTCTGCTTTCATTGCGGGCACCCTGGGGATTGTGACCCTTGATGTGATCCACCTGATCCGGGCGGTGGTCGAGGGCATTCCGGCGACGGTAGCCATTGGTGGTGCCGGAGTATTCGATGCCACTGTTCTTGCCGGGTTAATCGCGGTGGGATTGGCCGAGGTTGTGGGTGAGGTCAGAGAGCGCCTCCAGGGTGGCCCAAAACAACGACCGGATACTCCACTGCAGTTGCGGAATGAGGAGTTTGAACGGGAAGTTTCCAAGGAGGATGAAGCTGATGAGTAGGCTTATTGCAGTAATCGTCTCATTTCCTTTGCTGTTTTGCGTGAACTGGGCGGTGGCCTTTTCGCCCCCGAAGGACGAATGCTTTGAGCTTACGGATCACTATTGGCAGATGGTTGACCAAGCAGGCGACGCCCTCACCTTGACAGCGCGCCTTTTGGGCAAAGGCGACCAGTATATTGCCGCAGACAACCGCATGTATGAGGTCATTGATGTAGGTGAGGATGTAGTTCACTGTAAATATATTGAGACAGTGGAGTTACCCGATGTTGGCTCCCTGACCAGTATTGGTGGAACCACTTTTTTTCAGGATGTCTTTGCCGCACTTTCAGGACGTTGGGCGGTCAATATGGGAACTAGTGGTCCCATCGCCCTCTACCATACCCATAGTGATGAATCCTTTGTGCCCACTAGCGGAATTGAGTCAAAGGACGTGGGGGATATCTACGAAGTGGGTAGGACCTTTCGTGATGAGTTTCAAAGCATGGGCTATAAAGCACTTTGGTCCCAGAATAATCACAATCCCCATGACGGCGGAGCCTATATGCGTTCCCGGCGGACCGCGATGCAGTTGATGAAATCCGCTCCTTCAACCCTGATTGATGTGCACCGGGATGCTCTTCCCCCTGAATTTTACGCCACGGAAGTTGAAGGTATGCCGGCCAGTAAGGTCAGGATCGTTGTGGGAAGGCAGAATCCCAACATGGCTACTAACCTAGAATACGCCAAAAGGATTAAGGCAGTAGCTGATGATAAGTATCCGGGGATTATCGAAGGTATCTTCATGGCCCAGGGTAATTACAACCAGGATCTGGGTCCAAAGGCCATTCTTCTGGAAATGGGTACCCACACCATTTCCCTGGAAAGGGCGCAGAATGCCGCGAAGTTCTTTTCCGAGGTGATTCCGGTGGCGGCGGGGATTGGGATGGGGACCCAACCCAGTGTGCTTCGCCGGATGGGCAGTGCAGCGTTGGCCACCGCAGTTTTTCTGTTCCTCTTAATGGTGGTGGCGATTGTTGCCTTTACGGCCTTGAACTCCGGTTCGATGGAGGAGTTTAAAGGAAAGGTCAGCCAAATTTTCCGGGGGGACTTCAGTGCCGTAGTTGAGGATGCGGGATCACTTCTTGGCCAGAGACGGGATTAGCTCTATGGATTACCTGATCTGTGTTCCTTTGGGTACGCTGATGGGTACCCTTGCTAGGTTGTATATGCTTCGGATTGATTACAGACAGTATCCAAGTTATCCCCAAGGGTACATTATTCATCTTTCCTTGGGGTTTATCGCGGCCTTTTTAGGTGCTGTGGCCCTGCCGGCCTTGCTCAACCAGGATTTTACCGCGGCCACTTTCTTGGCCTTGGCCGCCACCCAGTTTCGGGAAGTGCGGGATATGGAACGAAAGACTTTGCTGAACCTAGAACCAACAGAGCTCGTTCAGCGGGGTACTGCATACATTGAAGGGATCGCCCGGGTGTTTGAAGCCCGGAACTACTTAGCCATATTCGTAGCGTTGTTGGTTAGTATTGGTTACATGGCGACGGCATCCTTGCATGAGGGTTGGCGGTTTATGGTTGCTGTTGGCATTGGCCTTCTAAGTGCCTACTCACTGAATAAACTCATGCGGGGTAAACACATCGGTGATATAGCCGATATTAAACCGGGAATAATCAGTTTTGATGGGCCCTTACTAAGAGTTGATCACATCGTGATTATGAACATTGGGTTACAGGAATCCAGGCAAAGATATCTAACCCACGGGCAAGGGGTGATCATTTCCCCAAAGGACCCAAATGCCAAGGCCACCTTAGCAAGTCCCGGGCAGATGCAAGCAATTGTACATGATCTATCGGCGGTTTTGGGTCTGCGTTTAGACATCGGGGAACCGGAGTATTTGCCTCTGCCCCGGCGGGACGCGCAAACGGGAGCAATTGGTCTAGCCATGATTCCCTCCAGCCCTAGTATTGAAGCGATGATTGAAGCGGCTAGGCGTGTCCCGGTACTTGAAGCTTCAGTTCGTAAACCCCTTGATGCCAAGGCTGGGCTAATGGTGGACTAGAAACGGGGGATAGTCATGTCAGGAAACGTCCGGGTCACAAAGCAAATCATTGCCATCATCACCTTGCACCCCGAACGTGTGGGTGGTAGTGTCCCCATTTTTCATGCCCGTTCCGCGGCTTCCCTGGAAGAGATGGCTCGTTACATTAGTCGAGTCACCGGGGGCATGGTTCACGAGCTTGAGGAAGGTACCTACTTCATCGTTTTACATTAGGTTTGGGGAGGGCTACATGTGAAGATTGTCTATTGCTGTTTCGGAGGCGCCCACTCATCCCCAGTGGCGGCCGCCATTCATCTCGGTCAGCTAGCCGCCCATCGACTGCCAACACCAGAAGAAATCATGGAGATTCCTCTTTTTGACCGTAATGACGATAAAGGCACCTTGCATTACATAGGAACCGATGAACTTGCCAATGAAGTCTATGTGCTTGGGCGGGGCGGCGGTGCCGAAATTGTGGAAAAGGCCTTAGTTAGCGGCTATAACCTAGGTGGGGGAGCGGCCAAACTCAGACTGGTGGATACACTACGGTGCGTAAACTACCAGATGCGTATCGGCGGATACTTATCCCGCAGGCTTAGACTGATTAGCATTGGCCGTCCGATGGTCTTGAGGGGTACTATTCGTGCTTTTCCTTGTTTGGTAGCTGTCGTTAAGCAAGTTAAGGAGGGGCTTGGAGGCTCATTGTAGTTTGCCATTGAATACACCTTGTGGTATAATTTTCTAGCAAATACCTGATGGTGGTGACCCTTTTAAACTTGGTAGCAAAGATAAAAGATGTAGCAGTGGGTTCTTTGGCCGATGAGCTCGGCTTAGAGCCAAATGATGAGCTTGTGGCGATTAACGGTCACAGGTTACGGGATATCGTCGATTACTACTATTACTCCGATGTCTCTAGCCTTGCTTTGACCGTAGGAAAGCCCGATGGTGAGGTTTGGATCATCGAAACGGAGAAAGAGCCAGATGAGCCATTGGGTATTACCTTCTTCCAAGTCCTGTTTAACCGGGTGAAGTCCTGTGCCAATCAGTGTATGTTTTGCTTTGAAGATCAAATGCCGAAAGGGATGAGGCCATCGCTAAAAGAGAAAGACGATGATTACCGGCTGTCCTTTCTCTACGGAAACTTCATTACCTTGACTAACCTATCGAAAAGCGATTGGCAACGGATATCCGAGCAAAGGCTCACTCCCTTGTATCTATCGGTCCATGCAACTGATCCAAAGGTCCGTGCTAGACTTCTGGGTAACCCTAAGGGGGCCCAAATTCGTGAACAGTTAGATTGGTTAAGGGAGCATCAGATTCAGGTGCACTGCCAGGTTGTGCTGTGTCCGGAGGAAAATGATGGACAAGTGCTTATCTCAACCCTGGAGGACTTGAAGGGCTATTGGCCCAACGTTCTTTCCGTAGCAGTAGTCCCCGTGGGTCTGACTAAGCATCGGGCGGCCCTTCCCTCACTGCGGTCTGTTACACATGATGAGGCTAAGCGACTAATCGCTTGGTTTGCAGAGTTTCAGACGGCGTGCCTAGGGGAGTTTGGCACTAGGTTCGCTTGGTTGTCCGATGAATTCTACTACCTGGCACGGCAAGAGGTACCAAGTTCCGAGGAGTATGAGGACTATCCCCAACTGGAAAACGGAGTGGGCATGGTAGCATCTTTCCTGGAAGAGTTGGCCCAGTGTTCCTGGCCAGGGGGCTTGCGTAGTCCTAGACACGTGACTGCAGCCACGGCAAGCATGGGTGCCTATTTCCTGCGGAGCATGTTTGATGATCTCTCTCGTGTAGAGAATCTACAATTTTGTGTGGAAGTGATCAAAAGTAACTTCTTTGGTCCGTTGGTGACGGCCACGGGTTTGATCACCGGCGCTGATCTGATTGCCTCTTTGAAGGGTAAGGAACTTGGTGACTATTTGGTCCTACCCGCTGTAACTGTGAATCAGGATTTGGTATTCCTAGACGATGTGCATCTAGAGGATGTGGCAAGGGAACTAAATGTGAAAATAAGACTGATCAACGGGGCCCCGGCGATGGCAAAGTTTATTACCGAATTGGCCGAGGGGTAAGGAGGAAGTCCCATGGGAAAACCAGTCGTGGCCATTGTAGGTCGGCCGAATGTAGGAAAATCATCGTTGTTTAACCGGTTAATCGAACGGAGACTTGCGATTGTAGAGGCAGAACCGGGTATTACCCGGGATCGACTTTACCATGATTGTACGTGGCTTGGCCGTACTTGTATCCTCGTTGATACCGGCGGCATTGACTTTAAGGACGAAGATGATTTTGCCGCTAGTGTCCGCAGACAAGCACAGATCGCCATTGATGAGGCGGATTTGGTGTTGATGGCCGTTGATGGACAGGCGGGTCTGCAGGAACTGGATCGGGAAGTTGGCGAATTGTTACGCCGGCAGAAAAAACCAGTGCTGGTGGTGGTCAACAAGGTCGATAATGTCCAAATGGAAATCGATGCATTGGAGTTTTATAGTCTTGGATTGGGTGATCCGGTACCGGTATCTGCCCTGCACAACCGGAATATTGGGGATTTATTGGACCAGATGATGGAGCAGCTCCCGCCGCAACAGGATCTAGCCGAGGAAGAAGAGGGGATCCGTGTTGCGATTGTGGGCAGGCCCAACGTGGGTAAATCATCCCTGGTTAATAAGCTGCTGGGGCAGGAGCGGACCATTGTCAGTGACATTGCCGGGACGACTAGAGAGTCTATAGATATTATATTAGAGAAAGATGGAAGACGGTTTATCCTAGTGGACACCGCGGGGATGCGGCGTCGCTCCAAAGTAGATAAGCCTGTGGAACGTTATGGAGTTATCCGCACTTTGCGGGCTATTGACCGTTGTGATGTGGCGGTGTTGCTTATGGATGCCACCGAGGCGGCAACAGATCAGGATGCAAAGATTGCCAGCTACATTCATGAGGCGGGCAAAGGATTGATTCTAGCCGTTAACAAGTGGGATTTGGTGATCAAAGATCACCGGACTATGAAGGAATTCGAGGATATGATTCGTGGAGCCTTTGCCTTTGTCAGCTATGCACCATTGGTATTTATTTCGGCACAGACCGGCCAACGGGTACATGAAGTACTGGAAGTGGCTGAGTATGTGACCGAGCAGGCTTCACTGAGGATTACCACCGGAAGACTCAACGACTTGCTGAATGAGATTGTGGAGAGAGTACAGCCTCCGAGCAAGAAGGGTAAACGACTGAGGATTTACTACGCCGTTCAAGTGGGAGTGAAACCACCGAAATTTCTGTTCCACGTTAACGATCCGCAACTAATGCATTTTTCATACGCTCGGTACCTGGAAAACCAGCTGCGTGAAGCCTATGGCTATCATGGAGTACCGTTAATTATACAAACTAGGGGGCGGGCGGAACCGTAGGAGGTTAGGGTCATGGCAACGATGGTCTCATTGGTTGTTATTGTCGGTAGCTATCTGATTGGAAATATCCTCACTGGGCCATTAGTTGCCCGGTACAGGACGGGAATTGATCTGCGCCAAGTCGGCAGCAAAAACGTAGGTGCGACAAATGTAGCCCGTAGTCTGGGCTTAAGATTGGGTTTTCTTGTATTGGTACTTGATGCCTTGAAGGGATTCATACCTGTACTAGGTGCAAAGCTGCTACAACAGAGTGACTTAGTTATTGTTATTGCTGGTATCGCGGTTGTTGTTGGTCATGATTGGCCCATTTTTGCCCGTTTCCACGGAGGCAAAGGTGTTGCCACATCTTTAGGTGTTTTGCTGGCCATATCCCCGAAGGTGGCTATTACACTGACCTTAGTTTGGCTTGTGGTGGTATACTTTACTCGTTATGTTTCCTTGGGTTCGCTGATGGCTGGGGTGTCTTTGCCGTTGGTAATGCTGTTGTTTGGAATGGAGCGGGTGTATGTTATTGGTGGTGTGATCATGGCGATCATGGCGACTGTCCGCCATAGGTCAAACATCCAGCGGCTGGTGGGTGGCTCTGAGCTTAAAATTGGTCAAAGAAAGTAGGAAGTATTGGTAGGGTGCAAAAAGCGCGGCATTGGTCGCGCTTTTTTCTTTCCTAGGTAATATTTGCCCGTCCAAGCTAATATAGATATATTGAATGTGGTCAAGGATATCCACTGACTGGCTATTGAAGGGTATTAGGACGGTGAGGAGGGGACCTACCGATGGAAAAGTTCGATATCTTCCAGGACATCACGGAACGAACCGGCGGCAGTATCTACATTGGGGTGGTAGGGCCGGTTCGAACGGGTAAGTCCACGTTTATTAAGCGATTTATGGATTTGATGGTACTACCTAAGATAGAGGATGTGCACCAAAAGGAGCGCACCATCGATGAACTGCCCCAAAGCGGTGCAGGCAGAACCATCATGACAACTGAGCCTAAGTTCGTGCCCGATGAAGCTATTAACATCGGTCTGGCGAGCAATATTACATGCAGGGTCCGACTGGTGGATTGCGTGGGATACACGGTGGATGCGGCCCGAGGCTATGAAGAGGAATCGGGTCCGAGAATGGTGCGCACACCGTGGTTTGAGCATGAGATCCCCTTTCAGCAAGCGGCGGAACTAGGAACAAGAAAGGTTATTGCGGAGCATTCTACCCTGGGATTGGTGGTAACCACCGACGGTTCAATTACCGAGATACCCCGGGAAAGCTATGTGCAAGCTGAAGAACGGGTCATCGGTGAATTGGAGGACTTGGGGAAACCATTCTTGGTTGTGCTCAATTCAATAACCCCTGAAAAAGAAGAAACCAAGGCTCTAGCCCGTTCCTTAGAGGAGAAATACAATGTGTCTGTTGTGCCCATTGATTGTCTACGGATGACCCAGGAAAACGTAATGGAGTTAATGCATCGAGTCTTATACGAATTTCCTGTACGTGAGATTGCCATCCGTTTACCCCAGTGGGTGGATGAATTGGCCGCCGATCATAAACTCAGTAAGCGTTTTGGCGCAGCGGTATTTGAGACGGTGGACTCCATCCACAAGTTGCGAGATGTTACCGCAGCCGTAAAGTCCTTTGGGGAGTATGAGTCCATCCAGAGTGTCAAACTGGCGACTATGGATCTAGGTTCAGGAAAGGCGGTAATTGATCTGCTCATTGACGGCAGTCTCTTCTACCAGGTTCTGCAGGAGATGACTGGTTTTGCGGTAGAGGGCGATCATCATTTACTCCGTCTGATGCAGGAACTTTCTACTGCGAAGAAGGAGTACGATATCATTGCCACCGCCTTCAACGAGGTAAAGGAAAGGGGTTATGGCATTGTCAGTCCCCGGCTTGATGATATTACCTTTGATGAGCCTGAGCTGATCAAGAAGGGTAATCGTTTTGGCGTGCGCCTTAAGGCCAGTGCCCCTTCCTTTCACTTGATTCGGGCTAGTATTGTTACCGAGGTTACTCCCTTTGTGGGTACCGAAAAACAAGGGGAAGAGATGGTACGTTATTTATCTGAAGAGTTTGAAGCAGACCCGAGCAAGATCTGGTCCTCGGATTTCCTGGGGAAATCCCTGCAAGAACTTATCCAAGAGGGCATCTCCAGCAAACTTAACCGAATGCCCGATCATGCCCAGGAAAAGCTCCAGGAGACCTTAAGCAAGATCATTAACGAGGGTAGTGGAGGCCTGATCTGCATTATCCTCTAGACAGTGGGGAAATCAAAAGCCAAACAGAGCGGAAAAGGACGCAGATAAGACATCTCCGTCCTTTTTACTTGTATTGCACTTGGGTGAAAACCTTACTTGTAGCGACTTTCATAAAGCTTTGGATCGTAAGTGACCCTGCGGCCGGGACAGTCTGTCCGGGGGCAGAGCATACAGTTTTCGAAGTCTGCCTCGGTGGAAAAACGGATTCCCGATAGTGATTTAACTGGGATCATTAAAAACGAATCGGTTAGTTTAAGACCAATACTCTCTTCGGTATTGCCTAACAGCTGAAAGAGCGGTTTCTGCTGGCTAATGGGCCAGTCTTCTAAGGAACCCGGGCTCATATGGGATGTCTTACCTAAACGAAAGGTCCTTTCAAGATGCTCATTAAGGTATTGGACTGCTTGTCTTAAGGCTATTTCCTTGATCGCTTCGGCATAGTAGTTGAGCAATAGATCAGGAATACCCTTCGACCACTCCTCTAGCTCCTTGCCACATGTTACTACATAAGCGATGAATCTATGGGCGTTTTGCAGATTAACCGAAAGCACACGACTGTGGAAGGTGATGCCCTCTACAACCAACTCGTCATCTGTTCGGGACTGAATGTATGCCTCTTTATATAAGGCTTTGGGTCGGGTAATTTCCTTCGCCTCATTTACCAGCGTTTTGATGGATTCCACTTCTGGATCGGTCTGTGATCTTTTGAGTCGACGGAGTACTTCAATGTAATCTAGTTTAACCGGTATCTGGTCCAAGACTGTTGCACGCATGAGCATGATCCCCTCCTGGATAGAGTATACATCGGAAGATCTGCCAGATCAATTGGTTACCTTTACACCGGGATAGAGGCTATTAACCACGGAAAACTCGGAAAATCTTACTAACTGAGCAGGATATTGGCTTTTCAGGTAGAATATACATCAGTAGATGCCCAAAAGAGCGGAGAGTTCCATGGTTATTCATGTTTGAGCTAATAATGTCCCTTTGCGGTGGACAACCTATCAGAGAAAGCGTGGAAGGAAAAGGAGTCAACGGATTTGCGAAGGAGGTGAGCGAGATGACAAAAGCAGAACTAGTTGATCGGGTTGCAGAGAGTACTGGGCTTACTAAGAAGCTAGCTAGTGGATCCGTAGATGCAGTGTTTAATGCTATTACTGATGCGCTGGCCAAAGGTGAAAAGGTGCAGTTGGTTGGGTTTGGTAGTTTTGAGGTACGGGAACGTGCGGCACGAAAAGGCCGTAATCCTCGGACAGGGGAAGAGATTGACATTGAATCGCGCCAGGTTCCGGTGTTTAGGGCCGGAAAGGCACTAAAGGACGCCGTTCGATAGTCACCTGATCTTAAGGACAGTTCAAAAGGAAGAAGACGATAGTTGTCTTCTTCTTTTTTGTGGGTTTATTTAGCGGGTGGAACCTGATATAATATGTATTTGAATGTTGATGGAAGAGGTGCTCCCATGGCTGTACGCGTAAAGGTTCCGGCAACTACTGCCAATTTAGGACCAGGTTTTGATTGTCTTGGTCTGGCCCTTGGTCTGTATAACGTTTTCACCGTTGAGGAAACACCAAAGGGCTTCTCCCTTGAGGTCTTTGGTGAATCTCAGGGCATTGCCAAAGGTAAGGGGAACCTGTTTGTGCGCACCATGGATGATGTATTCCGTAAGGTGGGATACCGACCGGCGGGGCTACGTGTAGTTGCTGAGAATAACATTCCCCTAGCCAGGGGAATGGGCAGTAGTGCCACAGCTATTGTAGGTGGTTTGGTAGCCGGCAATGCTCTCAGTGGCAATACCTTAGGAGAAGCAGAACTGGTAGCCATGGCCTCCGCCATAGAAGGACACCCGGATAACGTGGCTCCGGCTTTGCTTGGCGGGCTAGTGACGGTATTTACGGACTCGGAAAAACAGGCGCATTACCAACGGGTTGTACCAAAAGCAGGACTAAGGGTATGTCTGGCGATCCCTGAGTTTACCCTGAGTACCAAAAAGGCCCGGGCGGCATTGCCCAAGGAAGTAGCCATGTCTGATGCGGTGTTTAACTTAGGAAGGGTTGCTGTACTGGTGGCTGCCATGTGTCAGGGTAACTTGGAGGTTCTCAGCCAAAGAGAACTGTGGGATGATTGCTTACACCAACCCTACAGGGCCTTCTTGATTCCCGGTCTAAAGGATGTTTTCGCCGCGGCGAAAAACGCAGGGGCCTATGGCGCGGCTATTAGTGGTGCTGGGCCAACAGTGGTGGCCTTTACCGGTGACCGTGATGCCGAGGTACAGCAGGCTATGGGTCTTGCCTTTGAAAAACATGGAATAAACTGTCGGTGCGTAACCACCGATATATCCGAGCATGGGGCGTTAGCATCAACAGAGTTCATTTGAGGCGGAAGGATGGAAAGTATGGACATTGTAGTTCAAAAGTATGGTGGTAGTTCAGTTGCAACTCCCGAGTTGATTCAAAACGTGGCGCGGAGGATTATCGCGACAAAGTTGGCTGGAAATAGTGTTGTAGTTACGGTATCCGCGATGGGTCATACGACAGATGAATTGATTTCCATGGCGGCAAAACTGAGCAACAATCCGTCTAAACGAGAAATGGACATGTTGATGTCAACTGGAGAGCAGGTAACCATCTCCATGCTTGCCATAACTCTGCAGGCGATGGGGCATGCGGCGATATCCCTGACCGGACCCCAAGCAGGGATTTATACAAATAGAATGTTTAGCAAAGCGAAGATCGTAGAGGTTAACCCCGAGCGGGTTTCTCAAGAACTGGAAGAAGGCAATATTGTGATTGTGGCTGGTTTCCAGGGCAAGACCTACGATGGAGATATTACCACCCTCGGTCGAGGCGGTTCGGATACCACGGCCGTTGCATTGGCTGCTGCGTTAAAGGCCAAAGTCTGTGAGATATATACTGATGTGGACGGTGTGTATAGTGCTGATCCACGGATTGTTCCCCATGCCCGTAAGTGGCACGCGGTATCCTATGGGGAGATGCTGGAAATGGCAAGCCTAGGTGCGGCCGTTTTGCAGCCCCGGGCCGTGGAGTATGCAGCTACCCATGGTGTAGTTATTCACGTTCGGTCTTCTTTCAAGCAGATCGAAGGTACCTTTGTGAGGAGTGAGTCAGACGTGGAGAAAGAAATGTTGGTTACTGCGGTTACTCAGGATCGGGACACAGTAAGAGTCGTCGTTGTTGATTTAGACGATAAGCCGGGAATTGCAGCACGGTTGTTTTCGGCCTTGGCAGATCAAGGTGTGAACGTAGACATGATTGTCCAAACCCACACCCGGGGTGATAAGACCGACATGCTATTTACCGTTTCCAGACCTGATCTAGAGCTGACCCTTGATGTTGTTAATGGGATCAAGTCGGATATTGGTGCCAAGGAAGTGCTTTTCGATGAAAGTGTGGCAAAGGTATCCATCGTTGGTGCAGGTATGGTCAGCAACCCCGGAGTCGCTGCTAAGATGTTTCAAGCCCTCTGTCATGCGGGGATCAATATCCAGGCGATCAGTACTTCGGAAATCAAGGTATCCTGCTTGATTGACGAGAAGTATACACTAGATGCGGTCCAGGCAATCCATAAGGAGTTTGGATTGGAACTAACGGCGGAGCAAAGCGCGTAGAATCAAGGCAAAACGCGGTTGCGCATTGGTAGCAATTGTGGTATCATATTTCTTGTCGGGCTGTGGCGCAGCTTGGCTAGCGCGCTTGACTGGGGGTCAAGAGGTCGCAGGTTCAAATCCTGTCAGCCCGACCAGTCCAAAACCCTTTATTATAAAGGGTTTTTTTATTGTGTGCCCAGCGGGCGCATGTTCTACAGGGTGAAAGTCCCGAAATCTGCCCAGCAGTGTGATATAGCCAATGACAAGGGTGGTGTCCATCGAGCGTTAACCCCCTGTCTGACAAGAGTATTTGTTGGGCCTTTCTCCTTGTTGGGCGAGGCTTATGTAAGGGACCAGTGAGTGCCCTACAAGCGACGGTTTTACACAATACGTAGAGCAATTCCCTCAATTCAGATCGAGCGTATATACTTCGCATCCTTAAGTTCCATAAGTACAACCTCACCTTCTGATACTCGCTCCATATAAATTAGTCTGGGAATCGGGAAGGAAGTTCGGCGACCCTCTGGTGCGGTCCAGTCTTGTTCAGCTAGGTACAGCTCAAAGTATATATTGAACACCTTTTCCATCCTTTTATCTTGCAACGGAAAATACCCTTGTATTTTGTGCACGTCTGTATAGACTTGTCCGTCCCAGGGATTTTGAAAGGATTCGAGAGTACTGTCTATGAAATAGACGCGACCAAGGTTGGGATACCCTTGCACCATCATTGTGGGCACTAACTCTTTAGTGTAATAATCGCACCACATATCAAGGCTCCACTTGTTCTGTAATGATTGATGCAAAAAGGACCAGTAGATTCGTTCTGGGTCGCGCTGGTAAATAAGATGACCAATCATCCGCCCAAGATATCCTTGCCAATACATTTGCCATGGGGTACTATCCCTACTGGCCGCTAGACCCATCAGGATATCGGAGCACTCTTCGACCCGATCGGTTGAGGCTAAGATTCCCACTAAAACCGTATCAAGGGGATAGGCTCTGGTTCGTATGATCGGTCTATCCTCATTGTTGCTTTCAATTTTCTCATAGATGTGTGTGCCGCCGGCGCTAAACGAGGTAGAGACAAAATAGTGTCGATATTCATGGTAGGCTGGATATTGAAGGCTGTTCCAGTGTAGCACCTGTGGATCAATAGATGCATCATCAAATAGCGGAGTAAGGTCCAAGATTAGCTCTTTGGCCTGGCCCAGAAGGGCGGCTGCATGACTCTCTTGCACAATAATTAAGTCTGGTAAGTCGGTCTCTGCTAATATGCGCACTATAAGGTGCTCGATTGCTACATTGTGAATCTTGGCATCGTGAATGTGCAGCTTTTCTAGGATTTGCTGTAATTCCCCAACTACATTAGGTGGGTAACTACCTTCTACAACCACTATTTGTAGATTATCCTCAACAGTAGTAGTACGCACATCATGAATCCGGAGCAAACCGAAGGAGATGAATACAGCCCAGACTAGCAGGGTTAAAATCAGGTGTGCCCTCTTCCGCCACATAGTCTTACTCCTTTCACTATTTTACCGGGATTGCTTTCTTTCTTGTCAACAGCCAAATTGGCTTACGATAGAGTGCTTGACGCAGCGAATGAACCGCAGGACTTGAACACTCCTTAGCATTGGTTTCCTCTTTCCTCCATCCTAGGGAGAAGCCCAAGGAAAGAGCAATACTTCCCTGCAATACCATTAGGTACATTACGACAAGTACAGCAACAATTCCCAGTCTACTTGACAACATTGGGCTATGTGCCTCCCCTTTCTTAATAATTTTGCATATAAATCCCTTACCGCCTCTTTTCAGCTAAGTTTTCGCATTATATACTAATTTTACTAGCGTTGTTTGCGGAGGTCAAGATGACTCCACTGCGAAAAGACGTATTTTCCGTATTTACAACCAAATCCCAATGTTTTTGAGGTTTACCGAACAAAAAGAAGCTTGTTCGTAAGCGTCAGTGCGGCCGGGAAATGACACATGTTCTAGCCGGTGAGAGTCCGGTCAAGACAAGGCCTAACCAGCCAACTTGTAGTCAGTCCTTGGAGCAAGGCAGGTGACTGTCTTGTTTAAGCGTAGGAAGACAAGCTAGCAGGCCGAAAGCGAAAGCTGAAGCGATTGAGCCTCGAAAAACGTTAACGAGGATGGTCGATGCGTTTGACGCCGCAGAAGACAACACTGACCCGAGCGTAAAAAGGTGAGTTCGGGTTAGCACTCCGGGGTCTGAGAGCTCGGCATGCTAGACATTGCGAACATGTGGCAACCCGGGAGATCCCGCCTGTTCCTGCAAGGGTATGTGTCTACAAGCGACAACCAAGCAAGGGACGCAAATGACGGGTGGGAAGTCGGATGGTTGCGTAGTATCGATGAAGCGTCGTAATTGTCATGGAGAGAAGGCAACCACACGGAGGAGAATCGGGCTAAGGTAACAATCGCCACACTCCGAGGTGGATAAGATTGACAACGGGATTGGCTCGAATAGCACGACAGGTGGTTTTGCGACTGCTATACTGGTGTGTGAATCTCCTTTGTGGGGAGCCGTGTGCGTTAATTGCGCAAGCACGGTTCTGCGAGGGGCAGGGCACCCGCAAGGGCCCTGTCTACTCACCAAACAACCCCACCTCGCGACTGCTTTGCTATGATGGTTCCAATTATCCGATCGGAACAAAGAGGTCGCGAGGTGGGCCTAATTTGACGCTTACGGTGCTGTGTTAGGCATACGCTTTTACACTGGCCAAATTTGGCCGAAAACCTGGGCCAAGTTTGTCAAAAACGCCGTAGTGATGGGCTTCAAGAAACAAGTGATTTCTACGTAAAAGCCTGCAAAACCCTGTGTTCATCAGGCCTTGCAGGCCTTTTGTACGGATTGACTGGGGGTCGAGAGGTCGCAGGTTCAAATCCTGTTAGCCCGACCGGTCTAAAGACAGGTAAGGTCGCTTATTAACGGCCTTTTTCTATGTCTAGGAACTATGCGCCAGAATGGCTGAGAACGTGGTAGCCAGTAGATGTCACTAGCCGGGATGTTGGCGGCGATACCCCCTACTGGCATGGTTGCCAGAGTTGTGCTGGGTCAGCATGTCGACGGCTTTCTGAAGTGTTCGGTAGCAAGACTGATGCTGCAAATACGCAGATCCGTTATTCACGTCTTTGATGAGATAGGAGCCAGGTTCAGAGGGTAGTTGTGGTGCAATTCAGATACCGATGCACGGCCGCTGGACCCAGTAACGCTTTGGCTTTGCAAAGTGGCTTCAAGAAGAAAGTTTAGGTGTTTTCCTCTTGGAGAACATATGGTATGATGAGGACGAGACAATAATTGGAAAAGGTGGTAGCAGATGCGGACAATACATTGGCAAGTGGGTGTTCTAATGTTAATAGCCATACTGCTACTTGCTGGCTGCAAGGAAGAGACACCGGAACAGGCGGTTATAAACGCGCTGCAAGCGATAAAAAAGCTAGATGAGAAGGCTATTACCAAGTATTTTGGTAAAGTAGTAGACATTCCCGATGATGACATTACAGAATACGGTGAGTATGTGGAGCTGGTAGTGCAGAATCTTGATTTCAAAGTGCTCTCTTCATCCAAGGATGGGGATACTGCTATTGTCAAAACTGAGATTACAAACATTGATATGATTGCGGTCCTTGATGAGTATCTTGACCACGTTATGATATCGGTCTTTTCAGGACAAGATGAATCCGAAGATGAAATGGTACAGCTATTCGTTGATCTGCTAAGCAAGGAAGATAACAACACGGTAACCTCTATCGTGGATATATATTTGGAGAAAAAGGGCAGAAGCTGGATCCTGATTGGTGATGAATACTTCGAAGACGCAATACTAGGTGGTATGGCCAGCGCCCTTAACTGACAAAGCGTTGGCATGCTACGGCTATACTGGGATAAGCTATTATCTGCGACCGTCAAATCGTGGCCAGAGTCTCCGATGACATGAGGTGGCAGGTAGTGCATCGTGGGTAAGATTAGCATAGGGAGATGCGAAAACCGAACAACCACATGCACAAAAACGGAGCTATTCCTAGGCAAAGCCCCACGGAAACCCTTGGCCTAGCAGGTTTTATAGGCTGTAGTCTGGGGTGACTATGGCGGCCGTTCTCTCTTTGCTAGCAGAGCCGAAACCCACACGAAAGACGGATATCTGTCGAAAATAGAAGAGGTGCACAACCATGTCGGAACCCATTACCCTTGATCGGCTGGAAGGCCATTTGACCTTCTTTAGCAAAATGTACGATGCGGTGAGAATCGTTGATCCGGTCCGTAAACGAGTTATGGAATGCCGGGGGAATGCCGTTGACCAGACAGAAGAGATTTGCTACGAATACTGGAAGGATCGGCGCATATGTGAGAACTGTATTTCCGTGCGTGCATATCACAACGATAAAAGCTTCATGAAGCTAGAACAAAGTCCTGATGCGATTATCATGGTGACGGCACTGCCTATCCAGACAAAGGAACAACCTGCGGTATTGGAACTGATGAAAAACGCTACGGACAGCATGATGATTGGTACAGGCAACTACAGTGATGGACGTCTCATGCGCAACATCGTCTCGGATATCAATCACTTGGTGATCACCGATCAACTAACCTCTTTATATAACCGCAGGTTTGTGAGCGATCGCCTACCGGTGGATATTATCCAAGCCACCATTGATGAATCACCCTTGTCGGTGATTTTCATGGATATAGATAACTTCAAGGAGATTAATGATACCTATGGGCATGCCGTGGGGGATCTCGTGTTGCAGCAGGTAAGTGATGTAATCAAGAGGAACATTCGGGGATCCTGTGATTGGTCTGCAAGGTATGGGGGAGACGAGTTTCTGATCTGCCTTACTAATACCACTTCCCATGAGGCCTACCGTGTCGCCGAACGAATCCGACGCGGTGTCCAGACTGCTATTCCAACGAAGAAGGAGACGATTCAGCTCACAGTCTCTTTGGGTATACATACGATGGAGGAGACTAAACTGACACCAGAGGAGCTCATTAGTCTAGCCGACCGCAAGATGTATGAAGCGAAGAACAGTGGGAAGAACCGTACGATGGGTGATGTGGAAGCAGAACTTGCGTAGTAGGGAGATTGCATTTGGCGGTTCGGTTGAGACAGCTAAAGGTTAGCTGCTGAATGAGGCCAGCATGCGGATTTTCCTCGGGTATCCTTCAGCTCAAGGAAGTTCCCGTAAAGAGCTTGTGTAGGAATGGTGTTCATGACAGAAATAGATGGTCGGGCGCCTATTAACAAGGGTGCATTTCAAGAGGCCCGGTATCTAGAAACAGCCTTGGCTAGTATGAGTCAAGAATTTACGGGTTCAGGTAGGTGATCGCGAACGCGACGGATACCGCGGGTCCCATGAGAGAGAAGGGAAAAGAAGGGATCGAGAGGCTCAATCTCCAATATAGGAGATAAG
>JALNWK010000037.1 GCA_023230925.1 Limnochordia bacterium | reverse complement strand
GCTGGCTCGATATATCAAAAAGAGCGAACTAGGCACATCGAAGCCGTTAGAAGGTGAACAATCGGCATAACACAACTACATCGTTGGACATATCAATTTACACCACTTGACAAGACGTGGCCCAGACTTCTTCGTCTATAACATGAATCACTTTGATGAGGCGGGACTAAGCACAGATCCCTATGCGATGGAAACCTGGGACGACTTCATCGACTACGGGCGGAAAGTAATGCGTTATAATGCTGATGGTGCCATTACCCGTTATGGGTTTGACTTTCTCCCAGGAACCAGTGCGTTTAGTGCTTTTCTAGACTCAAACGGTGGTAGCTTTTACAATGCAGATTTCACGGGATTGAATATCGATACCCCCCAAGGGAAGGAAGTTCTCCAACTGTTCCATGATATACGGTTGGAGTACGGGTTTGCTTCTGATAGTCTAACTGCAAGCTGCAGCTTCCTGGCAAATACTGCAGCGATGGGTATGGGTGGCATCTATCATTCCTACTGGGCTCCCCATTATGTTCCTGGCATTCGCCTTGGGTTTACTACTATTCCTAAGGGCCCGTCCGGCGATAAACGTGGTGCTGTTGTCTACGGGAATATGTACTCAATCCCAACTTCAAGCAAGAACCCGGATCTGGCCTGGAAATTCATTGAATTCATGGTCAGCCTTGAGGCTTATGAACTCCACTATGAGATTACCGGTACCGTTCAATCTGCACGATTAGACTTTTATCGTAGTGATCTGTGGGTCAATGCCCAGCGGGATGAGCAATGGATGCGCATGGTCCCGGAGATCGGGATGTGTACTGGCGTCTATCCATTCATCGGACTGGACGCCCTGGGCTCCGCTTGGGGAGGCTTAGTCTCTGATCCTGTATCCGGCAAAGCTCCCCTAAGCAGTAATGCGCTTTCTGAGGTCCAGCGTCTAGTTAATCTGGCCCTAGAGAAATAATTAGCCATAGATGATGATTTGGATGGGATAGTCTCGGAGACTATCCCATTACCTCCACATACGCGTTGTGGTAGGAATTGTAATGTAGCATTGACGTTGGGCCCCCGCCAGATCTAGAGAGTATCTATCTAAATCCTGGGGAACCATTAAAACCTAAGATTTGGCGGGAGAGCTGCTGCTGTCGTTCGTTGTCCGCTGCTTGCTCAGATCACGCCAGGTTTGTCTCGGTCGTGGACGAGTAGGTTCTTGGGCCATTGTGGTAATCGACGCCAAGAGCCGTAAAACTGTCGGAGAGTGGCAAATTGCGAACGCTTAAGGACGCTACAAGAACGATTACTTCCGTAAAACGAATTGCGAAGATATGGGCTTAAAGACTTGGTGACCATGTTGACGAGATATTGGAATTCATTTGGAGTGTCGTAGATGGGCTTTGTGGGCTGTTCTATTGGCTTGCATTGGAGGATGCCTACAATAGTACAATAACAGCTTTTCTAGAAGGTATTGCAGCCATCAATACTCGCTGGGATCTATATCGCTATATATAGAATGAGTTGTGTGTAACAGTAATGGGTGATAGATGGTCTCCCTATGGCTATGGAGTATATGTCCATGAACAGTGGGGGCGATGGATTATTTCAGTGCGGCTTCATAGCCGTCGTATCGCAAGATGTATCCCCAGGGGGTAATGGAGGTAAAACGAATGCAAGAAAGTACTAGATTCGGAGGGAAGAACATGCGAAAGCTCATAGTGCCTACTTTAGTTGTGTTGACTATTGTGGGTTTAACTGTATGTAGTTTTGCCAAGGAAGTAGACCTGTTTGACCTAATGACAGGTGATTGGGAGGCGTTGCCGCATTGGATTTCGGTTAATGATACCTCAGCTACTGACTATAGCGTAGACCTAGTTTCAGCTCCCCAAGAAGTCTCTGAGTTTGGTGTAGCATGGCGTTTCCAGGTCAATGAAGCGAACACTGCTATGAAGTGGAGTACTCCTATTTCCCTTAATACCAAGAATACTCCTTATTTGTCCCTAGCATACCGGGCCAGTGGTATCAATACCGAGAAGACCGGGGTTGATGGAGATGATTGGTTTGTGTTCATATATGGGGCAGAATTTTCACCAATGATTGGTTATCTGTATGAACTTGTCGCTGATGGGGAATGGCATACACTGGTATTTCCGGTACCTGAGCTGACCATGATGTTTTTAGATTTCCACGTTAAGGCGTCGAGTGACGTTAAGTCAGCATTTATCGAAGTTGCCGATATCAGGTTGGTATCTGAAGCTAAATAAAGGATTGGGAACCAGGGTGGTTTAGCCAAATGGCAAGCTATGCTTGCCATTTGGCCTGTAGGTAGTGCGCCCGGCATGAATAGTAATTTAGCGGTGACAGTCCGTGTGTGCCTTGGAGAAACACTAAACTGAAAGTAGACCGGGGTTTCGTGCCCATGGGAGAGAATGGAGGCTCTTCGGAAGCGGGATTCAGGTGCAGATTTCAAACCGCCGACGGGTGCTGTAGTCAGAAACTATGGTACTGAGAAAAGGTCACGGGGATGGTTAGGTGAGTACCGCCGAAGCGTCGGTAACACCAGAACGCAGTCGAAACTAGATAGATGCGAATCCAGCTAGGATAGGCCGAACGGAAACTTGATTAATGGTTAGGCGGTTGCTGGCATTAAGGCTACAAGAGGTCCAATTATCCTCTTGCCTGTAGTTGGTACGGCGAAGACGGTTCTTCGGGTTCAGGATTGGAAGCCGAATAGAACAAAGACACCAGACGATGGTTTGAACGGGCTAAAGAGAGATTCTTGAGGGTTAAGCCAGTGTCGGTTTTGACGACGAATATATGGAGAAACTCTACAGCAGTACTGTAACGGACACCGCACTTGACGTGACCTCTTTCTTCGTTGCTTGGGCCAGGGATTCATATGGTGCTGGTGCTTTGCTTTGTCTGAATGATTAGGTAGCAAAAACAGCCTGCTCTGGACATGTTCCTGGCGTCCGCCTCTATCCTGTTCCCAAGGATCCTTTTGGCGATTCTTGTCTATGGAAATATGTATTCCATTCCAGCTTCAAGCAAGAAGGCAGATCTATCCGCGCAATTCATCGAATTTATGGCTGGCGAAGGGACCCCCGATCTCCACCATGAGATTACTGGTACCTTTCAGTCCCCGCACTTAGGTTTTCATCAAAGTGATCTATGGCTGAGTACCCAGAAAGAAGCGCAATGGCGCAATGGTTCTCTGGTTCGGTATGAGTACGGACATAGACTCTTAGCGTGGTTTGTCGTGCACTGGTTAAGGACCCTATACCTGCAAAGGTCCCCTCGACTAATGTATTAGTTGAGTACAACGTTTGGTTGATCAGAGATTAGCGCAATAAGGACCCAAGAATTCTATTATTAAGCAGGTTTGGGGAGGGGCTTGGACTTCATTCCGCTGGTTTTAGGAGGTACAATATGAAAAGATCGGTTGTGAGATGGTTGATTCTGTTCATATTAATGATATCAGGTGGTGCAATGGCGTCGGAAACCGCTGAGGTAATGCCGTCAATTTACTTGGACCAAAGTAGGGAGTTTTTGTTTCGAGTATCGTGGGATTGGCCCCGGGTCTTGCGCAACGATTACCGCGTGACTGTGGGTGAGCGAACCCTAGTATCTGAACTGCTCGTCGATTACGATGTGGTTATCCTACCAGCATCCTCCGGGACAGTAGAGTACCTACCTGAAGAAATCGTGGCAATCAAAGACTACCTCAACGAGGGAGGAGGAGTTCTTCTCTGTAATCCAGGGTCTATGCCAAGTACCCCGGCCACTAAGTTGCTTATGAGTTTGGGCATTCCCACTCTCCGCTTTAGTATCAATCGAGCTGAGGGAGAGTTGATTGATGCAGCGGGTAACTCTCTAGGTGTCCAAGCTGTGGGAAATACTATTAACATACTATCCAACGTATTTGAAGACGGATTTACCGTTGGAGCGTTTGACAGTAATCATCGTCCAGTGCTCATTCAGGGTACAATAAGTAATGGTAGAATTGCCATGGTCAGTGAAGAAGCAGTCTTATTCACTAATAACGGCCGTAAGTTCTCCCCGGGAGCAAGAGAACTTTTGGACTGGTTGGGTGGGAACCGAATCGGAAAGGCCCAAGGCGCTGTAGAAGAACGACTGTACCCGGAGGCTACGTTGCAGCATGGAAATATCACGGTGTATTACTCCGATGTGCTGAAAGAACATGTAGACCTTATTGTCGAGCATGCCGATGAGATCTTGGAGTTCATTGAGGAGTGTCACGGACATAGTCTTTCTGAAATGCGAGTTGTCTTATTGGCTTGCGCGGGTAGTGGGTATGCCGCCGGTGGAGAGATCGGTGTAGGCGTATTAGGAGATAAGACTAATGTGATCGAAGTTATGGGTCACGAACTAACCCATGAATGGGTGCGGCCGGCGATTCTTCCATCCACGATGAATGAAGCCTGGGCGATTATCATGGGACTGCGTGTAGCCAGAATAGCTGGATTTGAGGAGCACTGGGCTAGCGAAACAGCTAGGCTGGAGGCGGCCTACAATACGGCTAAGGAACAGCTCTTGGATATGGATCTGCGCTTAGCTAAAGAGGAGACAGGACAGCACTGGTTTGGTTATATTGGAAAAACGTTGCATTTAGTGCAAACAGCCGAGGAAATGTATGGAGAGGATTTTTCGAAGGAGTTCTTTACATTAGCGATAAAGCGGATTAAGGAAGGTAGTGCCAATAGTCCTTTGACCTTGAAGGACATAGCTGTTGTTGTTGGGGATATTCTCTGTGTGGAACCTGATCTTGTTTATCAAAGATTGTCATCGGGCCAGTAGGCGAAAGATAGTCGGCTTGGTTTAGTGAAATGGGGGTTGTAAGTGTGCGGACGCTAGTCAGTGCATTAATATTAGTGGTTGTGTCTATTTCGGTTCTCTCCACTGTCGCTGGAGCCTATACAAGACCGGCAGTCTATTTAGATCAAAGTAGGGAGTTTCTCTTTCGTATGTCATGGGACTTGGCTCGCATGCTGCGGGATCGTTATCTTGTGACCGTGGGTGAGCGGGTATTGACATCTGAGCGGCTGGCCCAATATGACGTGATTATCCTGCCAACATCAAGAATAGTGGGCTATACGTCTGAAGAGATGTTCTGTATCAAGAAATTCTTGAACGCAGGCGGAGGGGTGTTACTGCTTGATTCGGGAAGAGGATTAAGTGAGTCGGTAACTAGTTTGCTAACCTATTTACAGGTGCCTGTTCGAAGTAGCGGTATAGCCGGCATCGGTGAGCTTGTGGACCAAGAAGGACAACCTTTGGGGATTACTGTTACGGGGAAAACAATGAATATCCTAGGACCGGGTTTTGTGGCAAAGGTGACCGACGGTAATGATCGGCCGGTGTTGGTTGAAGGTACCGTCGGTAAGGGGCAATTGGCTGTAGCTGGCGATGAAGGCATATTACTGACCAACGACTTTTCCCAACTTTCTTCTGAGGCCTTCAAATTGGTGGACCGCCTGGTGGTAAATAGAACGGGTGGAGACACAGGTATAGTAGAAGAGCGTCTGTTACCGGAGCATACTCTGCAACACGGTGATATTACCCTCTATTACTCCGATGTTCTCAAGGACTACGTTGACCTGATTATCGAGCACGCGGATGAAGTCTTTGATTTCATCGGTGGTTTACACGGCCATAATCTGCCGGAGGGTCTCCGGGTCGTTCTTCTTGCCTGTTGGGGAAGTGGTTACTCGGCTCACGGTGAGATTGGTGTAGGGGTGCTGGGAGAGGTAGCAAATGTCATTGATGTTCTAGGTCATGAATTGACCCATGAGTGGGTGTGGCCTGCCAAGATGCCTCCTTCAATTGAAGAAGGGTGGTGTTCCTTAGCAGGTGCTCGGCTTAGTGAACAGCTGGGTTTTACAGAATATGCGGAAAGGCAAAGGACTAGCTTTGCCAATGCATATAGCCAAACCAAAAGAGAACTTGAGCATCTGGACTTGGGTACGGGTCATGAGACCAAGGGAGTTCACTGGTCCGGTCATATGGGAAAGACCATGCATTTAGTTGAAGAGGCGGAGGAAATCTACGGCCCAGGCTTTACCAGAGACTTCTTCACTTTAGCTAGACAGTTGATCTCCAAAGGAGAAGCCAGTAGCCCCCTGACTTTGGAGGATATCGCCATCGTTGTTGGCGCCATTTTGTCCATAGATCAGAAGGTGATCTATGATCGGTTACGGGGTGGCAACTACCTTGATATTATTTCACCTAGAGATGGTGAGTACCTGCGGGGAAAGGTTTCTATTGTTGTCCAAGTACCCAGTCAAACCGCAGATGTGATTGAGGTTTCTCTAGGAGATTACCAGGTTTACGAGGGTATCCCGGCAAAGGAGCCGATTGTACTAGATACGACCATGTTTGATGACGGTGAGTATGTGTTGACGGTTGAGCTCTTTACCGACGGTGTACTCAAAAAGAGTCATTCGGTAGAAGTCTTCTTAGATAACTGGCAGCGAACCGAGGATCATCTCCGGGCCCCTCAAGAGTCACCATGGTTTGGTACTATCAAGCGTTCGAACTATTTAGAATGCTCTTCAGGTTGGAGGCACGATACCGGAAATAGGGCGGAGTTCTTTGATGATGATGATCGATTGCTCTGCACCGGTGTGGATGTAGAGTATGTAGTCTATGAAGCTGTGGATGTACGTGACTTTGCGATTACTCTATACACGAAAAGACCGCAGCCTGAGGGTATTGCAGTTGAGGTATCGGCAGATATGATCCATTGGATCCCTCTACACTTTACGGAGCAGGTCTATGGGACAGGGCTCGACTGGTGCAAGATTATCCTCAAGGGCCAGGAATTTGAAAGTACAGGGACGAGTTACCTACGTATTATCGTTGATGGGAGGGTTATTTCCCACGGAGAGGTTGCCTTAGGTAAAATTGAATACACTTCCCGGGTAAGAACAGTGAGAAACTAAAGAGAACTGGTCGTCTAGTCCAGTCAAGAAAACAAAGTCCCTACAGTGCAGTAGGGACTTTGTTTTCTTGGTTATGGCATCCTAGAGTATCCTCCGACAAAGGACATGGCAATTTCCCAAAAGAACTGTAAATGAGATGGGTTTTATGGTATTGTACAAGGTGGAAAAGCTTACAGCTGAGAAAAAATACTAAAAGGAAGGTCATGCAATGGGTATTGTTATCGGCGTTGCCGGTGGGCTGGCGATGTTTCTTTATGGCCTGCAAAAAATGGCTGACGGTTTACAGCGGATGGCTGGTCGAAAGCTAACAAATATTCTCAACTTCTTAACATCCAACACCTTTGTAGGAGTACTCTCAGGCTTAGTCCTAACGGTGCTAGTGCAAAGTAGTAGTACCACCACAGTCATGCTTGTCGGGTTTGTCAAGGCGGGGTTGCTATCTTTAGAACAGACCATTGGCCCGATTCTCGGGGCAAATATTGGTACAACGGTTACCGCCCAGATGATTTCTTTCAAACTGACAAATCTGGCTTTACCTGCGATTGCCATTGGCTTTCTGATTCACCTGTTGTCCAAATCAAAGAAATGGAAATTGGCCGGGGAGAGTATCCTCGGATTCGGTCTTCTGTTTTACGGGATGGGTGTTATGTCCTCAAGCCTTGGACCGCTAAAGGAAAGTGCCTATTTCACAGAGACCATCGCCCAATTTGCCCGGCATCCCTTACTCGGTATTGCCATAGGTGCTGTTTTCACCGCGGTGATTCAAAGCAGTAGTGCTGCTACCGCGGTAATTGTCGCTTTGGCGATGCAGGATCTAATCTCCCTCGAGTCGGGTATTGCCTTAGTTTTGGGAAGCAATATTGGTACTTGTTTTACCGCATTGCTTGCCTCTATTGGCGGCGGCCTAACCGCAAAACGTGTAGCATTAGCTCATATCCTGTTTAACACCTTTGGGGTGCTTTTGTTCCTGCTTATTTTGGGGCCCTTTACATACGTAGTGAGCCATACCGCCACTTCTGTATCAAGGCAGCTGGCAAATGCGCATACTCTCTTTAATATGATTAATACACTGATCTTCCTGCCATTTGTGGGGCGCTTTGTAAAGCTTTTGGTATGGCTGGTTCCTGGGGAGGAAGAAGTGGTTGAGAGAAAGGTGAAGTACCTGGATAAAAGTGCCCTTAAGTATCCCCGTGTTTCTGCGGAGTTAGCAGCCAAGGAGGTCAATCGTATGGCCGGCATCGCAGAACAGATGTTAGCAGATGCTCGCAAGGCCTTTTTGGAGTCTGATCTTGGCGCCATCGAGAAGGTTCGCCAAAATGAGGACACGGTAGACATGCTGCAAGAGGAGACCATTGAGTATATGTCTGCGTTGCTTGCTGGAAACGTGAACCTATCAGAGGTTGAGTCGGTGCGGATTACAGGAATGATGATGGTGGTAAATGACATCGAACGGATGGCAGACCACGCCAATAACATCACCGAGTTTGCTGAGATAATGATGGAGGAGAAGCTTCAGTTCTCCGAGGAAGCCTGGGAGCAAATTGCGAAGATGTTTGATTTGGTGCAGGAAATGATGCGGTTAAGTATCGTGGGGCTTAATCAGCATGATAAGAGTGCCGCTAGGCAGATTTGGGTGTTGGAAAACCATGTGGACGAAATGGAACAGAATATGCGACGGGGACACATGAAACGGATGTATGAGGGAGTCTGCATACCCCGAGCCGGCATTATCTATGTGGAAATGGTTAGTAACCTTGAAAGAATCGGTGACCATACCACGAACATTGCTGACATGGTGCTCACAGATCAGCTACCCATTAGAAATGAGGGTCCTACACGAAAATAATAGGGTTTACAACTCCCTTCCGCAAAACGCGGAAGGGCTAAGGGATCATCAGCAGGTTTCTCTGGCCGGTGGAGCGGGCGAGAGGACTTGCACCTCTAACCTCCGGTGGGACCGGATGCCATACTTTGACCACGCCCGCCTTTCTCAATCCGGGATCATCCTATGTATTTACCTTCATAATGTTGCACCCAAAGTAAGATAATATAATCTAGGCCGTGGTATCAGGACGTAGAGCGCACAAACACGCCATAAAGTACTTCTATTACCAGATTACGGCCTAAAATGGCAAATACCGGACCTTGCATTGGTTCCGGCGCGATATGATATAATAATGTTGAAGGTCAAAGAAGGTCAGACGACCGTATACGCCTTACTATAAGGGTTTACGGACAAGAGGCGGTTTTCGGTTTGACCTTCATTGACGTTAAGGTTCATCAACTATTCAGGTCTCAAGGTTTGACCCCTTAGGAGGCTGAATGAGCTGAATGAGAGGAAGTGATGGCATGTGATGACTATAGCCGACTTGATCGAGCAGCATATTAAGAATCTGCTAGTAAGTACGGCCACAGATATGGTAATCATCAGACGGCAGGAACTGGCTCAGATGTTCGACTGCGTGCCATCGCAGATCAACTATGTGCTGCAGACTCGTTTTACTCCCGAGAAAGGATATGTTGTAGAAAGCCGGCGGGGGGGCGGAGGCTACATCCGCATTGTGCGGATGATGGCGCCGAGTCGTGGAGAGATTATCAAAGATGTCATTTTGAGCATTGATCGTCCCTTAGTTCAAAGGGAAGTTGAAGAGATCCTGGAGCAGCTCGTTGAGCTAGACGTTCTGGATGAGAGAACCGCTGTGCTGCTAAAAGCTTTGATCAAGTATGAATGTAATGACTATAATCCAGAAATCGCAAACTATGTAAGGGCATCACTTCTGAAAATAACGTTGCTGATGGAATTGCAGAGCAATTTCCAGGGGTGAGCACCGAAGGGAGTATCCGAAGATGATCTGCGAAAAATGTAATAAGCGGATGGCGACGGTACACCTAACTAAGATTGTCAACAACAAGAAAAGTGAGATGCACCTATGCCAGGAATGCGCCAAGGAGTCGGGTGAACTGGAGTTTACAATTCAACCTACCTTTGGCTTTCAGAACTTGATTAGTGGACTTTTTGAAACCAGTCAGCACAACTTAGCTGTGGCAGAAACCAATCGCTGTCCCCTTTGCGGAATGAGTATCACAGACTTTCGAAATGCTGGAAGGTTAGGTTGTAGTCAGTGCTACCGTACTTTCGATAATCAGCTATTGCCGATTCTACACAGAGTGCAAAAGAGCACGGAGCATACGGGGAAGGTACCTAACCGAGCCGGAGAGGCGATTAAGGAAAAGCGAAGGATAGAACAGCTAAGGGCTCAGCTGCAAGAAGCTATTGCCCGGGAGGAATATGAGAAAGCTGCAGTTATCCGTGATCAGTTGCGCGCACTAGAAGATCATACCGGACTGGGAGGTTAGGACCATGGGTTTGGAAGATTTGCTACGCAGTAACATGAGTTATTGGATGCGGGGTAAGGGACCAGCCAATGATATTGTGTTGGCTAGTAGGATTCGCTTGGCCCGAAATATAGATGGTATCCCCTTTCCTATGGTTGCCTCGGATGATGAGTTAAAGCGTGTGGGGCAGTTGGTAAAACCCGTTGCCGAAGACGGTGAAAGATTAGGTCAGTACCGATTCGTGGCCCTGTCGGAGATCTCGCCGCTGCAGCGTCAATTGCTTGTGGAACGCCATTTGATCAGCCCCAATCATGCGGAGAACGTCAAACACAAGGCGGTCTGTTTGCGGGAAGATGAAGCTGTCAGTATTATGGTTAACGAAGAGGATCACCTACGACTGCAAGTGATTTTTCCCGGCCTGCAGCTAAGGGCCGCATGGGAACTGTGTGATGATATCGACGACTACTATGAATCGCGGTTGGAGTATGCCTTTTCCGATCGAGTTGGTTATTTGACTTGCTGCCCAACCAACGTGGGAACGGGCATGAGGGCATCGGTTATGCTTCATCTACCTGCCCTTGGGATCAGTAACCAGTCTCAAGGAGTGTTATCGGCCATCTCTCAGTTTGGGGTGGCGGTAAGAGGGTTGTATGGGGAAGGGACCCAATCATCGGGGAACATCTACCAAATATCCAACCGAGTTACTCTAGGTGTTACGGAAGAGGAGATTATACAGCATCTTGAAAACATCACTAAACAGGTGATTGAGCAGGAGCGTAGTGCCAGGGAGCAGTTGCTGAAGGATGCGAAGCTACAGCTTGAGGATCGGGTATACCGTTCCCTGGGTATCCTGGCTAACGCTCGCTTGATTAATACTACAGAGGCCCTGGAGCTTTTAAGTGATGTACGGTTAGGGATTGATCTAAAGCTAGTTGAACAACTGGAGCCAGCTATGTTACAGGAACTACTGGTCAGTATTAGGCCTGCGCATTTGCAGGAGATCATGGGGCGGGATATGGATGCCCATGAGCGGGATGCTTACCGGGCGGCTCTAGTGCGAGAGAGAATAAGAAGTAGCGGTAAGCAGAACAATAATTGAAGGAGGAAGGTGACAGGCATATGTTCAGCAGATTTACCGAAAGAGCACAGAAAGTAATCGTACTCTCTCAAGAAGAGGCCAGAAGGCTTGGTCATAATGTGGTGGGTACTGAGCATATTCTGTTGGGTCTGATTGCAGAAGGTGATGGTATTGCAGCCAAGGCTCTACAAGGGGTGGGCATTAGCCTAGAGCGGGTGCAACAAGAGGTTGAGAGCATTATTGGACGGGGCGATGCCAAACTCATGGGACAGGTAGTTGGCTTTACCCCTAGGGCTAAGCGGGTACTGGAGTTGTCCTTTGAGGAGGCACGACGGCTTGGCCACACCTACGTAGGAACCGAGCATATCCTATTGGGCCTGATTCGGGAAGGGGAAGGAGTGGCCGCCCAAGTTCTAAAGAACCTAGGTGCCGATGGGGATAAGATTCGCTATCAGGTGGTGGAACTGCTTAACGGCGGGGCAGCCAGCACCAAGAAGGGGATGCGGCAAAGTAAGAAGGATGCCAAAACACCGACCCTTGACCAGTTTGGACGGGATTTAACCGAACAGGCTGAGGAAGGAAAACTTGATCCAGTGATCGGTCGGGAAAAAGAGATTGAACGGGTTATGCAGATTCTAAGCCGTCGGACCAAGAATAATCCTTGTCTTATCGGAGAACCGGGTGTTGGGAAGACCGCCATTGCCGAAGGGTTAGCCCAGCGTATTGTCGATGGTGACGTACCGGAATTGCTTCTGAATAAGAGAGTGGTCACCTTGGATTTAGGGGCGATGGTTGCCGGATCCAAGTTCCGGGGTGAGTTTGAAGAGCGTCTGAAGAAAGTTATTGATGAGATTCGCGGTGCGGGCAATGTGATCCTTTTCATAGATGAGATGCATACCATCGTGGGAGCAGGTGCGGCCGAAGGAGCAATTGATGCTTCCAATATTTTAAAGCCTGCCCTCGCCCGGGGTGAACTCCAGACTATTGGGGCGACAACAATTGATGAGTACCGTAAGTATGTAGAAAAAGATGCGGCATTAGAGCGCAGATTTCAACCTATCCTAGTAGATGAGCCAACGGTGGAGGAGACCATTCAGATCCTAGCCGGACTACGGGATCGGTACGAAGCCCATCACCGTGTCAAAATCACCGATGAAGCGCTAAACGCTGCAGCTCAACTATCTAGTCGCTTTGTTACCGATCGGTTCTTACCGGATAAGGCCATCGACTTGGTGGATGAAGCTGCATCGAAGGTACGCCTAAAGGGACTAGTCGCTCCGCCTGAACTAAAACAGTTAGAAAAAGAGATCGAAGAGGCCTGCCTGGAAAAGGATGCCGCGATCAGGAATGAGGAGTTTGAAAAGGCGGCCAAATTACGGGATAAGGAGCAGAAACTACGAGCAGAGTTGGAAACCAGCCGTAGCGAGTGGAAGAGTACCAATAATCGTTCTGAGGGTACAGTGACCGAAGAGGATATTGCCGAAGTAGTAAGTAGCTGGACGGGCATTCCTGTGAAACAGTTGACCCAAGAAGAAGCTGAGCGGTTGCTGAATCTTGAGCAGGAACTGCATAAACGGGTCATTGGACAGAGTGAAGGCGTCAGTGCCGTGGCGAAGGCCGTTCGACGTGCCTATGCGGGGCTAAAAGACCCAAAGCGGCCTGTTGGCTCCTTTATTTTCCTAGGACCCACCGGTGTGGGTAAGACAGAACTGGCCCGGGCTTTAGCCGAAGCCCTATTTGGTGATGAGGACGCCATGATTCGCTTGGATATGAGTGAGTACATGGAGCGGCACACTGTGGCGCGATTGGTGGGAGCGCCCCCTGGATACGTCGGTTACGAAGAAGGGGGACAGCTGACGGAAAAGGTAAGAAAACGACCTTACTCAGTAGTCCTTCTAGATGAAATCGAGAAGGCTCATCCTGAGGTATTTAACATCTTACTGCAGGTTCTAGAGGACGGACGTCTGACAGATGCCCAAGGGCGTACGGTTAGTTTTCGCAACACTGTCCTAATCATGACCTCAAATGTTGGGGCTAGCGAGATCGAACAGGAATCTGCAATTGGTTTCCGGGTTACCGTGGATGAGAAGGAAAGCTATGAGAAGATGCGCAAGAAAGTGATCGACTCCCTGCGCCGGACCTTTAGACCGGAATTCCTCAACCGGATTGACGAAATCATAGTTTTCCATGCCCTAAGCCGAGAGCATATCAAGCAGATTGCCGATATCATGCTCAAGGAAACCGCAGAGCAATTGAAGGAGCAGAACGTCCAAATCGTCGTCACCGATGAGGCCAAGGAAATCCTTATCAACGAAGGATTTGATCGTAAGTTCGGGGCCCGTCCGCTACGCCGGGCAATTCAACGTCTCTTGGAGAACCCCTTGGCGGATCAGATCCTGGAGGGTCGGTTCAAAGATGGTGACATCATTCAAGTAGATGCTGTGGATAACAAGATTGTTTTTAGCCGGATGGAAGAGCCTGCACCGGCAGAGATAAAGTAGTTGTCAAGTAAGGGGGTGAGTTGTTTGCCCCCTTACCGCTACGAACAAGAGTTGTTAATTACGTATACAATTCAGTAAGGAAAAAGACTGAAGTCCTAGCTGCTTTCGCTAAATGAGGGGCTTGATGGTTTTTATGGGTCCTTTGACTTGCTTGTGCTGGGCTATGGCTAATGCTATAATTATTAGTGGAGGTTGGCATGAATATCGATAGTTAGAGGCGTTAGCATGGGCAAGAGCAAGGGTGTCAGGTATGTTTGTCAGGCCTGCGGTTACGAATCACTAGGATGGATGGGTCGCTGTAGCAGTTGTGGACAGTGGGATTCTCTGGTTCAGCAGAAGGAAGAGCATCCACAAAAAAGTAGAATAGTCTGTCAGACAGTGCCGATTACCCGTGTTGCGAAGGATCAGCGCCAAAAGCTATCCTTAGGGATCGATGAGCTTGATCGGGTAGTCGGTGGTGGTCTCCTGCCCGGTGCGGTGGTGCTTGTGGGGGGACAACCGGGGATTGGCAAATCAACCTTGTTATTACAAGCAGCGGCATCTGTGGCCAAAGGGGGCCCAGTGGTTTATGTATCCGGTGAGGAGTCGGCGGAACAAATTTACCATCGGGCTGTACGGCTAAATGCTAGAGTTGACAATCTTCTGGTGCTTACCGCAACTGATGTATTAGGCATCATCGAGGAGCTGGGAGATAGTGATCCCTTGCTGGTCATTATTGATTCGATTCAGACTATGCATCACGCTGAAGCAAGTGGTTATCCCGGTAGTGTTGGTCAAGTACAAAAGACAGCCAATGCGCTAATTGCATGGGCAAAGACAGCCAATGTACCGCTGATCATCGTAGGCCATATTACTAAGAGTGGTTCCTTGGCCGGCCCGAAGGTTTTAGAACACGCTGTTGATTGCGTGTTATATTTTGACGGAGAGGCTCATACGAATTTCCGTATCCTCCGTGCGGTAAAGAACCGATTTGGCTCGACCAATGAGGTGGGTGTATTCGAAATGAAGCAGGAAGGTCTAAAGACAGTATTGAATCCTTCCTGCATTTTTCTGGCTGAACGTCCTTTGGGGGTTGCAGGTTCAGTTGTTGCTCCAAGCATGGAAGGAAGCCGTAGTCTCCTTGTTGAGTTGCAGGCCCTTGTTGCTCCTTCATTGTACGGTGGTACGCCCCGTCGCCTTGCTACTGGGTTGAACTATAATAGAGCCTCTATCGTCCTTGCGGTGTTAGAAAAACGCCAAGGCTTCAAGCTTGCTAACTATGATGTGTATTTGAATGTCGCCGGTGGGTTGCGGGTGGAGGAGCCCGCGATGGATTTGGCAATTGCAGTGGCGGTGACTTCAAGCCTGAATGATATTCCGGTAAATCCCGATATAGTGATCATAGGTGAGGTAGGTCTTACAGGTGAGGTGCGGCCCGTAGGTCATATTGAGCGTCGTCTACAGGAATCAACGGATCTGGGTTTTAGACGCTGTGTCCTCCCCGCAGCGAATCACAAGGAGCTAAATCCGGGACGCTGGGATATTGAGATGCGCCCAGCTAGTACGTTAAAAGAAGCTCTGAAGGCCGCCTTTAGTGAATAGATGGGGAGGCATGGACTTATGGCAGAGGAGACAACCAGCAAGGAAAGGCTGAAGGATATTCTAAGACTAATGTCACCGGGCACTCCGTTGTATGAGGCCTTGGAAAATATCCTGCGTGCCAGGACTGGTGGCCTAATTGTAGTGGGTGATTCAGAAGAGGTCATGGGCCTAACCAACGGCGGATTCCAGATTAATGCGGATATGCATCCATCGGCGTTATATGAGCTAGCCAAGATGGATGGCGCCATTGTGCTCAGCGAGGATACTAGCAGGATCTTGCTAGCAAATACCCAACTGACTCCGGATCCCCTTATACCAACCTTGGAGACTGGAGCAAGACATCGGACCGCGGAAAGGGTGGCAAGGCAGACTGGTCGTATCGTGATCTGTATCTCCCAGCGGCGGAACGTGATTACCATTTACCAGGGGAGCCTTAAGTATGTGGTCCGAGATATTGGTGTTGTTTTGACCAAAGCAAACCAAGCCCTTGAGACTTTAGAGAAGTATAAGAGTGTTCTTCAACAGGCACTGATCAACCTTAGCGCTTTGGAGTTTGAGGATCGGGTCACGTTATTTGATGTAGTTACAGTTTTGCAGCGAGCCCAAATGGTCTGTCGCATCATGGAAGAGATCGAGCTGCATATATATGAATTGGGGATAGAAGGACGTCTGGTGGCTATGCAGCAGGAGGAACTAATGGTAGGTATCGATGGGCAAGGACTGCTGGTGGCCAAGGATTACAGTCAGGCTAAGGAAGAAGCGGAGAAGATCTGGGAAGAGTTAATGACTTGGGATTCCGAAGACTTACTAGAAGCAAGTACCCTTGCCCGGGCCTTGGGTTACTCTTCCGCAATGGATATTTTAGACAAACAAGTCACTCCCCGGGGCTATCGTACACTGAGCAAGATACCCCGTTTACCTATGCCAGTTATCGAGAACCTTATCCAGCATTTTGGTTACTTACCTAAGGTTATGGAAGCTGACATTACTGAACTTGATGATGTTGAGGGTATTGGTGAGGTGAGGGCGAAGGCGATTAAAGAAGGCTTAAGAAAGATGAAGGACCAAGTCTTAATCGACCGGCAGCTGTAAATTGAAGGACCGTACCGCCATCAATTGCATAGAATGTTCATAGGATTGGCGGACGTGAAAGGTGGGAAAACCGAATAATGTTTCAAGTTGGCGATAAGGTAGTGTATCCTATGTACGGGGCGGGGATTATTGAAGCAATTGAGGAACATGAGGTTTTGGGTGAAACCGAAATGTACTATGTGATACATCTGCCGTTTGGCGATCTGAGGATGATGATCCCAGTTGAGCGTGCCGAGGACACAAGGCTAAGGGATGTTGTCGATCCTGCAGGGGTACAAAGGGTGCTGACTATTCTGGAGGGTGATCGGAGCAAGATTGTGAAGAACTGGAATACTCGGTTCAGGCTTAATATGGAAAAACTCAAAAGCGGCAGTCCGTATAAAGTGGCAGAAGTCGTGCGTGATCTATCAGCGCGAGAACAAAACGAGGGCCTTTCCGGTAGAGAACAAAAGTGTTTAGATCAAGCACGGAAAATCTTGGGAAGTGAGTTAATACTGGCCACAGGGTATACAGAGGAAAGAGTCAAAACACTCCTAGACCAAACCCTTGGTGTTGAGCAACTTGACCAGTAGAATTCATCCTTGATGCTATTATCCATTTCATACCTTTCTTTTCATCTATAGCTAAGATCTATGTTTAGTGTTATTACTTTCTGCACTGATCCTGGATATAACTACCTGAAAGTGTGCATACTGATCCTGTCACTTTAATCTATATATGGGAGGTGAATATGTAGTGAAAGAGAAGCTTTTTCGATTAACGTGCGGGATCGTGGGTGTTATTATCGGTCATAACAGTATCTCCCCCAGCCTACAGAGACTTCTAACATCGTCTGATTCCCTCGGGGTCTTGGATAACTGGGTTGGTGTTCTTGGGATGATCTTAGGTTTATCCCTGGGTATTTTGATCGCGCCCTTTGCCTTTCGGGTACTGCAAAGAACCGTTGTTAATATTACCAATGCTCTTCAGAATACGCCGATTACCGAGATGTTTGCTGGAGTGATCGGATTGGTCTTGGGGCTTTTGATTGTAATTCTAGCCACCATGCCCTTTCCCGCAGGCTTGGTGGTCAGCTATATCCGCCTATTTGCCGTGTTGTTTGGTGGTTATGTGGGGGCTCATACGGCGGTTAAGAAAAAGGATGAGCTGTTCAGTCTGCTTCGTCTAGAGGAGGCCAAGGCCGAAGTCAGCAATCCGGGAGCTGTTTCCGAACTATCAACTAGTTATAAATTTCTGGACACTAGTGTTATCATCGACGGCAGGATCGCCGATATTTCTAAGACTGGTTTTATTGAAGGGACCCTGATCATCCCTCATTTTGTCTTAGAGGAACTACAGCATATTGCAGACTCTCCTGATTCGCTCAAACGGAACCGGGGTCGGAGAGGTCTTGACATCCTAAACAGGATTCAAAAGGAGTCAGTCATTCCCATTGAAATTGTGGATAAGGACTATCCCGATGGACAGGATGTGGATTCCAAACTAGTAAGGCTGGCGAAGGACTACGGCGGAACAGTGTTGACGAATGATTACAATCTCAACAAGGTGGCCGAACTGCAGGGCGTTGCGGTGCTGAACATAAATGAACTGGCTAACGCGGTGAAACCTGTGGTTTTACCAGGGGAAGAGATGCTTGTGCAAGTGATCAAGGATGGTAAAGAGCAAGGACAGGGTGTTGCTTACTTAGACGACGGTACTATGATTGTGGTTGATAGCGGACGAAAGCATATTGGTGAGGAGATCGAGGTTATGGTTACTAGTGTCCTGCAGACTGCTGCAGGTCGCATGATTTTTGCCAAACCAAAGGCAATGGAGCGGGCACTCTAGCGAACCGCTACCATTCAGCCTGCAAAGGATTTCGTCTTTTTGTGGCGAAGTCCTTTTTTGATTGCCTCTTGGAGGGTTTTAGATGTCAAACACATTCTGTATTGTTCCTGCAGCCGGCTGCGGTAGTAGGATGGGCCCAATTAGTTATCCTACCAAGCAATACATTGAACTTCGAGGAATTCCAGTACTAGCCCGAACCCTAATGACACTAAGTACCAGCGGACTGGTCGACCGGATTATTGTGGCTGTACGTCCTAGTGATCTGCTCTTGTGCGAAGAGGAGATTATTGAGAAATACGGGATTGACCGGGTGGCAGCGGTTATCCCCGGGGGTGCTACACGTACCGAGACAGTGCGGTTGGCCCTTGATCAGCTTAAGGGTGATCCGGCGGATTTAGTCGTGATTCATGATGGGGCACGGCCTTTGCTGACCTTGGAGGATCTAAGGAGAGTCATTGAAGCAGCGAAAGACTTCCAAGCAGCGGCCCTAAGTAGCGGTGTTCAAGATACGGTGAAGCTTGTGGATCACCAGGGATACGTAACTGATACCCTACCCCGGTCCCGGGTACGATTAGTCCAGACTCCCCAGGTGTTTTCCCTTGGCTTAATTAAGCAGGCCTATGCTGTGGATCGTTCCGATGCCACCGACGATTGTGCACTGGTGGAAGCCCTTGGCGTTAAGGTTAAACTCATCGAGGGTAACAGAAGGAATATTAAGATTACTACGCCGGAGGATGTGACAATGGCTGAAGGGTACTTAGCTGATTCTAGGCCGATGTTTCGTGTAGGATGTGGGTATGATGTCCACAGGTTAGTCCCTGGCCGTAAATTAGTCCTAGGTGGTGTGGGTATCCCCTATAGCAAAGGGCTTTTGGGTCATTCCGATGCCGATTGCCTACTCCATGCGATTATGGATGCCATGTTGGGTGCGGTGGGTGCCGGGGATATTGGACGCCATTTTCCAGATAGCGATGAGGCCTACGCTGGGATCAGTAGTCTTGTATTGTTGGAACGGGTAGGCGCCTTACTTGAGGCACGGAATTTCGTTCTCTGCAATATCGATGCCACAGTTGTGGCCGAACAGCCTCGTCTTTCCCCCCATATTCCCAAAATGCAACAGCAAATCGCAAAGACCCTCGGGCTTGAACTGGGTCTTGTGAATATCAAGGCCACAACCACTGAGGGTATGGGGCCGGCTGGTGAAGGACAGTGTATCGTAGCCCATGCTGTTGTTGCCGTTAGAAGGAGAGATTAGATGAACGATATTGCTCCGACAGTCCAGGTGCAGCGACCGAAATGGCCTTGGCGTACTTGCATATATATCCTAGTCATGTTATTCCTAGGAATCTTACTTGGTATTGCTAGTTATTCCACTGGGAAACAGGAGGACTCCAGGGACTATCCGATTTGCGGGATGTGGGTGGTCCGGGATGCGATGACCTCTAAGGAACAGATCGACCAAGTTTTCGCCCTAGCCAAAGAGTTGGGCCTGCGGGATCTAATGCTGCAGGTAAATGGTAGAGGCGAAGCCTACTATAACTCTAACATTCTTCCCCGGGCAGTGTTGGACTTTGACCCCTTAGCCTATGCGGTATCCTTAGGGGAGAAACATGATATTGCTGTGCATGCATGGGTCAACATGCTAACTGCAAGCTCCTTCCTTAGTCGTTCAAAGGATCCCGAGCATGTGATAAACAAACACCCAGAATGGATTACCTACGATGTGTCTGGCCGATCGCTTCTAACCTACGAAGTCTTGGATATTGCCGAGGAGCTTTCGGCGATCATGCTCGATCCGGCCTTACCGGAGGTTCAGGACTTCCTAGTGACTGTGTGCACGGAAATAGTGGAAAACTATACTGTGGATGGGTTGCATCTAGATTATATACGCTATCCAGGGCATAAATATGGGTTTAATCCCCGGGTTCGGCAGCTTTATGAAGAACGGTTTGGGGTGGATCCGGTGGTTATTGAAAAACGGCGCTTTGACCCCCATTACCCGGCGGATCGTCAACTGATTCTTTGGGATAGTTTTAGAACAGAGCAGCTCTCAACCATCGTTCACCGGGTATACCGCGAGACTAAAGGGATTAACCCACAACTGCAAGTTTCTGCAGCGGTAACGGCAAATTATGCTGTGGCGTCGGAAATACAGTTTCAGGATTGGCATGAGTGGGTAGAACAAGGCATTGTGGATTTTGTGGTCCCTATGGCTTACTATCTGCAACCCGATGATGTATACTATAAACTTAAGGATGCCATAGTTGCATGTGGAACGGGTAAGATATACGCAGGGGTTCGTGCCTACGAATTAGGCGATGACCCGGGGTTGTTGAAGCAGTTGGTTAAGGCAGCCTTAGACACTGAGCCTACAGGTGTTATCCTGTTTTCATATAATTCCTTAGCGGAGGAAACTAAGTTACAGGATTTGATCTTAGAACTGCAGCAAGAATGCTTGAAAAGAGGGGAAAAGTAGTGATTCGTGTTCGATTCGCCCCTAGTCCCACAGGATACCTACACATTGGTAATGTTCATACAGCCTTATTCAACTGGTTGTTTGCTAGGGCCAACGGGGGCAGGATGATTTTACGTATTGAGGATACCGACCGAGAGCGCTCTTCTGAGCACTTTGAAAGGGCACTTCTACAGGAACTGCATTGGTTGGGATTGGATTGGGACGAAGGTGTTGATGTAGGGGGAGACTTTGGTCCCTACCGCCAGTCAGAACGGCTTGATATTTACCGCGAGTATGCGAGAAATCTAGAAGAAGCAGGCTTCGTATATCCTTGCTATTGCACGCCGGAGCAGCTGATGGCAGAACGAGCCGAGTACGAGGCCAAGCGTCAAATGCCGCGGTATAGTGGAAGATGCCGGGAGCTTAGTGCACAGCAGAGGAAAGAGTACGAAGAGCAGGGAGTTGTCCCCTCTCTACGGTTTCGGGTGCCCGAAGGCAGAGAGATTGTCCTTAGGGATATGATCCGGAAAGATGTGGTTTTTAACACAGATCATATTGGCGATTTTGTTATTATGCGCCCCAATGGTTTTCCCACCTATAATTTCTGCGTCACCATTGACGATTTACTGATGAAGATAACCCATGTTATCCGGGCCGATGAGCATATTTCTAATACACCCCGGCAGATGCTACTATACGATGCCCTTAATGCGGACATACCCACCTTTGCCCATGTATCGATGCTCCTTGGTCCTGACCGAACGAAGCTAAGTAAGCGCCACGGTGCCGCTTCTGTCTCCGAGTTTCGGGAGGCGGGTTATCTGCCGGAAGCATTGGTCAACTATCTGGCATTGCTGGGCTGGTCGCCCCAAGGGGAACAGGAGATTCTGTCTGTGGATGAGCTTTTCAAGCAATTTCAGCTAGAACGGGTCTCCAAGAGTCCTGCGGTATTTGACATAGAAAGGCTGCAGTGGGTCAACAGTCAGTACCTCCGGGCGATGGAGTTACCAGATTTGGCTGCGATCAGTCGTCCCTACCTAGAGCGGGCGGGCCTTATCGCGCCTAATGAACAGTGGCTCTTTAGAGTACTAGAACTAGTACAAGAACAGATCCACTATTTGGCTGAACTGCCGAAGCATGTAGAATTCCTGTTTGGAGATGTGCCAGAAGACTTAGAGGAGAAAGCTTTAGAACTTCTGCAAAGGGAAGAGGTTACCAAGGTCGTGGAAAAGGTGCAGGAGGAAGTGGCCACCTGGCCTAGTGAGTTCTCTCCTGATGAGGCTTTGGAATTAGTAAATGCCCTTCCCACAAGCCTAGGTCTTAAGAAGGGCCGAGTGTTTCGGCCTTTGCGGGCCGCGGTTACCGGAAGGGTGTCCGGCCCAGAACTATACCAAGTGCTTAGTCTATTGGGTAAGGAACGGATTTTAGCCAGACTCAACTGGGCTATAGAGAAAAGCAGCGGCTTTTAGCCGCTGCTTGTTAGATTTTATAAACCTGTTTTGCGGGCATGACGATGATCCCATTCTTCTGTAGTACTTCGATGGCTTCATCGATCCGATCTAGGCTCACAATAACTAAGGCATTGTCTTCGCTTTTTTCCACGAAGGCATACATATACTCGATATTAAAATGCTCGGCCTCAACCACCTTCAGTATGCCCGCTAGTCCTCCGGGATGATCCGGGACCTTAATACAGATTACCGAAGTGCGATTCACCGCGAATCCAGCACTTTTGAGTACGGAGAATCCCTTTTCAGGATCATCAAGGATAAGTCGCAGGATGCCAAAATCCGATGTGTCTGCAATTGATAGGGCTCTGATATTCACCTTTTCCTCTGCCAGGATACTGGCGAGTTTGGCCAACCGGCCGGATTTGTTCTCTAAGAACACGGAAATCTGAGTTACTTTCATCACAGACCTTCCCCCTTTTTAGAGTTCTCGTCGGTCCACGACTCGTTTTGATTTACCCTCGGTACGCTCGATGGTCTTGGGCTCAACCAACTTAACTCGGACCTGAATTCCCAATGTGCTTTGGATCTCCCGTCGAATGCGGGTGCCTAATTGCTCAAGCTTCTTAACCTCATCGACGATGTCGGCAGAGACTTCTACCCATATTTCAAGTTCATCTAACACCCTTTGTGATCGATCTACTACCAGCAAGTAGTGGGGCTCGATCTGACCAATGCCAATCAAGACTGACTCGATCTGGGACGGGAAGACGTTCACACCGCGGATGATCAGCATATCATCGGTACGTCCCATTACCTTATGCATGCGGACCATGGTACGTCCGCAGGTGCATTGGGTGTAATCTAGTTTTGAGATATCCCGGGTACGGTAGCGAATAATCGGGAAGGCTTCCTTCGTCAAAGACGTAAAAACCAATTCACCTTGACTACCTGGGGGCAGACGCTTTCCCGTCACCGGGTCAATGATTTCAGGAATAAAGTGATCTTCAAAGACATGAAGACCTTGTTGGTGCAGACATTCGGAGGCTACCCCTGGTCCAATAACCTCACTAAGGCCATAGATATCTATAGCGGTAACGCCTAGTTTATGCTCAATCTCTTTGCGCAGACCATCGGACCATGGTTCAGCACCAAAGACACCGATTCGTAGCTTTAGGGTGGATGGGTCAATGCCCATCTCCTGCATGGTCTCCGCTAGGTATAGGGCGTATGAAGGGGTGCATGCTAGCACCGTACTACCGAAATCCTGCATGAGCATGATCTGGCGCTTGGTATTGCCCCCTGAGATGGGAATTACTGTTGCCCCAAGACGCTCTGCCCCATAGTGAACTCCTAGTCCACCGGTGAACAGACCATAACCATAGGCGATCTGAATCATATCATCCTTTGTGGCCCCGGCGCAGACAAGGGTGCGGGCCATAATCTCAGCCCAAACATCAATGTCCCCGGCGGTATATCCCACCACGGTGGGCTTGCCGGTTGTGCCAGAGGAAGCATGGACACGTACAACCTCTTCAATGGGTACTGCAAAGAGACCAAAGGGATAATTATCCCGGAGTGCTTCTTTGGTCATAAAGGGCAGTCTTTCAAGATCACTTAGACTTTCTACATCCTCGGGTTTGATCCCTTGTTCATCAAAGCGTTCCCGGTAGAAAGGTACGTTTTCGTACACCCTTCTTACGGTATCCTTTAGTCGAGATAACTGAAGTGCTTCCAGCTCCGCCCTGTTCATGGATTCACATGTTTGATTGTACTGGTTCATCATGATCTCCTTTCTAGGGCATAACGCTGACCAATGGTAAAGGCCTTTTGATTAACCTCAAGGAAACGTTCCGGGACACAATTACAGATACACTTCTGCCATGCTTCCGGTTCTATCTCCATAAAGACGGAGAGGGCACCAAGCATAACCAGGTTTACCACCCGGGGATTACCAAGTTCTTTACAGGAATCTAGCGCGGGGATGAGTAAAGCATTCCGCTTCCCTAAGACCTCTTCTAAGTTGTCCGGATAAGTTGCCTGTCCCGATGCAACGCTTAGGGGATGCAATTTCTGTGTGCTAGTGATGATGATTCCATCGGGCGCAAGCAAAGAAAGACTACGCGCGGTCTCTAGCATTTCGAAGCCTAGCAAACATTGACAGGAACCCTCTTGAACCGTAGGGGAAAACACCTGCTGACCTAAGCGAACATGGGTGATCACACTACCGCCCCGTTGGGCCATGCCATGGGTTTCGGCTACCTTTACATCAAATCCGGAAAGGACCGCCGCTTGGGCTAGGATTTGGCTGGCAAGGATAATCCCTTGTCCGCCCACACCTACAATTATGACATCTCTTACCTTCTCCATTTAAAAGCGGCGCACTGTTCTATCGGAAAGTGCGCCTCCACCTCCCATACAAAACAACAACTGTTGCCACTATTGTCCAATGGCGTCGAACTTGCAGACTTGGGCACACAGACCACATCCGGTACACAAAACAGGATCTACTTTTGCCAGGTTATCACTAAAACTTAAGGCAGGGCAGCCTAATCGTAAACAGGCCTGGCAGCCCATACACTTAGCCGCATCTACCTTCAGGGCAGGTTGTCGGAACTTAGCCTTCAAGGCACAGGGACGGGTTGTAATAATCACCGAGGGCTCTCTTACCGACAGCTCTTCCTTTACCACTTTTTCCACGGCCTCAAGATCATAAGGATCAACAGTGACAATCCGTTTTACACCCAAGGATTCTACCAACTTGTGTAAATCAACGGCGTGGGTTTCCTCTCCACCTAAGGTTTTACCTGTACCGGGATGTTCTTGCATACCGGTCATGGCGGTAGTGGAGTTGTCCAGGATAATGATCGTACTAGTACCTTTGTTATAGACCGTATTCATTAAGCCTGTGACGCCGGAATGGAGAAACGTGGAATCACCAATTACTCCTACCGTGTTTGTGGCCGACTCTTCATTGGCTAACTCCCACCCGTGAGCCATGCCCACCGATGCTCCCATACACAGGCAGCTGTCCATGGAAGATAGGGGAGGTAGCGCTCCTAGAGTGTAACATCCAATATCCCCAGTCACTCTTATTTTCATGCGACTTAGAGTATAGAAGATGCCCCGATGAGGACAACTCGGACACAGGGCAGGGGGTCGCTTGGGCAGTTCCTGTAGCGGCTCTGCGAGTACTTCGTATTCTATGATTCCCAGTTTACTTAGGCCCTGCTTTACTAAGGCTGTGGAAAGCTCTCCCTCTCGGGGAAAGATATCCTTTCCAACACAGGGAATACCTAGTATCTTTACTTGGTTTTCGATGAATGGTTCTAGTTCTTCGACAATAACCAGCTGTTTAACCCGGGAGGCAAACTCCTCGGTGAGCTTCTGTGGAATCGGGTGAACCATCCCTAGTTTCAGTACAGAAAGATCCGGTGCAGCTTCCTTCACATATTGGTAGGCTATTCCGTTTGTGATGATGCCTACATCCAAGCTGCCCCATTCCACCGTATTTAGGGTGCTCTCACTAGCATAATCGGTAAGTTTGCTCATCCGTCCTAGGACTTCAGTGTGCTGCTTCTTGGCGTTAACGGGCAGCATGACGAACTTGGACATATTCTTTTGATACTCTTTTTTGGCAACAGCTTTCCTAGCTTCGGGATTCACCAAGCTCTTTGAGTGAGAGATCCTTGTGGTGGAACGTAAGATAACCGGCGTATCATACTCTTCACTGATTTCAAAGGCTAACTTGATAAATCGTCTCGCTTCTTCACTGTCCCCTGGCTCAAGCAGGGGAACCTGGGCAAAGAGGGCATACATTCTAGTATCCTGTTCATTTTGAGAGCTGTGCATGCCTGGATCATCGGCGCATAGAATAACAAGTCCACCACGCACCCCGGTATAGCTAAGGGTGAGAAGGGGATCGGCTGCGACATTGAGCCCCACATGCTTCATGGTTACTAGGGTCCGAGCACCACCCAAGGAAGCTCCCGCGGCAACCTCGAGGGCCACCTTTTCATTGGGGGCCCATTGGGCCTTAATGCCATCATATTGGCAAATGCATTCGAGAATCTCGCTGCTTGGGGTACCTGGATAGCCTACCGCCACTTTGACATTGGCCTCATAGGCCCCCTGTGCAATAGCCTCGTTTCCTGACATCAATTGTTTCATAGATCTACTCTCCAATTTTCCTCTTGTCGATTACCCTTTGGGATTTGCCAGCTGTCCTTTCTAGGCTCTTATACTCCACAAGCTTTACCACAGGACTGATACCCAAAGTACTCCGCAACTGTTCTTCCACCGTGCGGCGCAGTTCCTCCAATTGCTTGTAGGTGCCGGCAAAGCAATCCTTGCTTAGTTCGACTTGCACTTCCAGCGTATCTAACCGACCGGTGCGTGATACAACTAAAAGATAGTGTGGTCCCACCCCTGGGATATGGGTAAGAACTGTCTCAATCTGGGAAGGATATACATTAACGCCCCTGATGATCAGCATATCATCGGTTCGGCCAGTTACTTTTTCCATTCTAACATGAGTGCGCCCACAGGGACAAGGCTCATAGTTTAGACTGGTGATGTCCCTGGTCCGGTAGCGCAGAACAGCAAAACCTTCCTTTGTCAGGGGAGTGAGCACCAATTCCCCTTGCTCTCCAGGAGGGAGAACTTCCCCTGTATCGGGATCAATGACCTCAGGGATGAAGTGATCCTCGGCGACATGCATTCCCCTACCCCTAGTGCACTCCCCGGATACCCCTGGTCCCATTACTTCACTCAGTCCGTAGTTATCTGTAGCTTTCATGTTGGGCCATAGCTTCTCCAACTCAACCCGCATGCCCTCACTCCAGGGTTCTCCCCCAAACAGCCCCAACCGGACTTTGAGGGTATTGGGGTCGATTCCCATAGCCATAGCCACTTCTGCCAGGTACAGGGCATAGGATGGAGTGCTAACCAAGGCAGTAGTGTGGAAGTCCTGCATTAACTGAATCTGCCGGCGGGTATTTCCGCTTGAAGCGGGGACCACCGCTGCTCCCACCTTCTCCAGCCCATAGTGTAGACCGAACCCTCCGGTAAACAGACCGTACCCAAAGCTGATCTGGACAATATCCTCATCGGTGACCCCTGCTTGGCTGACTACCCTAGCTACCAGTTCCGACCAGGTATCTAAGTCTTTTCGGGTGTATCCTACAGCCGTTGGGTGTCCTGTCGTGCCTGAAGAGGCATGGATGCGGACAATATCTTTTAAAGGAGAGATAAAAAGACCATAGGGATAATGATTTCTAAGATCATCCTTGGTTGTAAAGGGAAGCTTAGTTATATCTGCGAGGGACTTTATATCTTCCGGTTTAACACCAGCATCGTCTAGTTTCTTCTGATAGAAAGGCACTTTATTGTAGAGCTTGTAGACTAGTGCTCGCAAACGTTCTTCCTGTAGTTTAGTAATCTCTTCCCGCGACATCATTTCATAGGTCGGGTTCCATATCACCTTAACCAGCTCCAATTGCGGGTGGTTCCCCGCTGAATTTCAATCTTAAAAGATCATATTCACCACTTACTTCGAACTTCCTTCCGGAAATTGCGACGATGTTCAATAGTATTCAGTTCGGTTCATCTCCATAAGTGTCGTCCATTTCCTTTCTTTCCACTGCATCTTTGCTTGCTTTTTAGCTGAAAGTATTTTCTTTACATAATGGTTTTGTGCTTTGGCTGGATTCCCTTTTCTTGAAGCTAACACAATCGCTTCGAGAGACGCCTAGAATCCGCAGCACCCCGCTGGCATTAAGGCGCCGTAGCCTTTCCCGTTTCAGTTCCTCTTCCAATATTGCTGTTTGCGAGAAGATAACCCTAGTCAGTTGTCTAGGAGGCTGATTGCTTTTGTTAAGATTTCAAGTGCATCCTTCGTATCACTAAGCTCTTTTCTGAGACGGGCATTTTCCTTGGCCTCATCAGACTCATAGCTACCCGAGCCTCGGTGGACCTCAGCACGTTCTTTCGCCTTTTTTATCCAGCCATGCAGAGTGTCGGTATTAATCCCCAGATTACGAGCACAAGCATTGATGCTGAGATCGGAATGATCGTGGACATAGGCTAAAGCATCTTCTTTAAACTGTGTTTGAAAATTGTCGGGACATTCTTTTGATCCTCCCGAATACAGTCTATGGTTTTTGGGAGGACCTGTCCATGTTTAACTTGTACTATTTGTATCCTACTATGGATCATCGGTTTTGAGCTAAAAAATAACAAACGAAGTGACACGTACATCACTCTTTCAGGCAAAGGCTCCAAATACGGATAGTCCACATGCTAATGTTTTGTTGCCATGCTGAAACTGGGTACGGTGCGGCCGGGAAATGGCATGTGTTCTAGCCGGTGAGAGTCCGGTCAAGACAAGGTCTAACCAACCAACTTGTAGCTAGCCCTTGGAGCCAGGCAGGTGACTGACTGGTTTAAGCGTAGGGCGGCAAACTAGCGGGCCGAAAGCGAAAGCCGAAGTGATTGAGCCACGAAAATACAAACGAGATGGTCGATGCGGTTGCAGGCGCATAAGACAACACTGGGCTGAGCGCAATGGTGAGTTTCGGTTCATAGCGCATTTTGACCATCATAGCGTCCATGAAAACGACAGCATATACCGGCTGCAACGGACGGATTTGCCATTCCCGGGCGTGCTCCATAACGGTATCTATGATGGTGCTTATGGTCTCAGGAGATATTTCATAGCCATAAATATCATAAACATCCCCTTTGCATACATCGAGATTACCTTAGCTTCTATGCCTGAAATGTCTCGCTGCCTCTTTTTTACTACCTTGGGTTCAAAAGTTGAATAGCGGTCACGAGGTACATCCAGGTTAATCTC
>JALNWK010000036.1 GCA_023230925.1 Limnochordia bacterium | reverse complement strand
ATCTCCTACTTGGAGATCGAGCCTCTCGTTCCCTTCTTTTACCTCTACCTCATCACTAGGGATCCGCGTATCTCTCTTACTAAGAACACCTAGCAAGACCCGTAAACTTCTTACTCATACTTTCCGTTGGTTTCGGTGATCACATTGATTGACGTTTCTGCCATATGAAGTCCAGGGGAAACATAAGGATAGGACTTCGGGCTATACCACAGGAAATTTGCATGTCGACGCGCTTTATCAACCTGAGCATCGTATTTCCCAGGTGGCGATCCCGATCCAGAATATTGCACACCAAGAAAATACATCCAACAGATGCCACTTCGCTCGGTACTCTATCATGGAAGAACGTAGAACCAACACGAAAGACTCAAAGACTTGTACAAAGGCAACGACTAGATGAAAGCTAGGGCATATAAATCATACGAGATATTATGTAATTCCTTTTCCAGATAAACTTAAATGCTCTGCAACCATTGCGGGGGTCATCGGGATCAGAAGGTGCCTCGGTTATTTAACCGAGGCACCTATGTGGTCAGGATGCTCTCTGATTTACCTTATAGAATCAAACTCTCTCTCGTCGATTTCGTCAATCCTAATATCACTAAAGCGCACAGTAGCTCCGTGCACCGCAAAACCAATGGACCCTTTCTGCAGATAGGTCGTGGCATCTGCGTTCAAAGCTAGTGTATCATTAACCAAGAACTTAATTTGATCGCCATATGCCAAAACACGCAGCCTATAGGGGGTATCAAGTTCAAAGTCATGATCTAGGTTAGTGCGTTGTACCCAAGAAGACCTCTTGTCACTATCCCTAAACAATAGGCCGACACCATCGTTTCTTGTGGCCTCCTGACGTAAAAGGAACTTGTGCCTTGGTGCACCTGTTGCCGCCGCACTACGAATCATGATTGCGCCAAACCGTCGACCGTCACTAACCGATTTAAACTCAATGGTCATCGTCATATCAAAGTCATCGACGAGTAGATCGGGAATAAAGATGAATGCCCCTTGGGCATCCCCTGGAACAGGGGGATAGGAACCTTCCAGTGTTCCGTCCACAACCTGCCAGTCTCCGGTCAATGGATACCACCCAACAGGCAAGGTACCATCCGCTTCCCGGGAAAAATCTATTTCATAGGGCAAACTAGCACCGAAAACCAAAGCCGTTGAAAGTAAAACCAAAACCGCTGCTGCTACCATGTAGGCACTGAGTTTACGCATATAATCTTCTCTCCTTTCGTTCTCCACCTTGTGTCACATCCTGACCATAGACTTACCAAAACAACACCATGTTTTCTACAAAAACTTACCTCAGGTATATCTTGGACTGATATTGAACGCCTATTACACAATTGGCAACCAACTGGCCTGGACCTTCTGCTCAATACAATTGGAGTAAGGCAAAGCTACGCCCGGTCTGTTCATCCACCTTTGTGCTTATCCCAATTAGGCCATGGCAGTAACGAGCAGATCTGTCACCGTGGCCTGCCTGCTGTCGGCCACCACCCTTATTTCATTAACCCCGTAAGATGTAATAAATCTAACCAGTGTGAAACTATCACTATGTCCTTCCCACATCAACACATCATCAGCATACACCCTTGCACTCCCCTTAATCGCCAAGGAAACATCAACGGGGCTATTCCCACCAAAGTGCCAGGAATGATTCTGCCCCAAGGCCAGTTCATAGACGTTAGCGTCGTCTAAACAGGAGGTCTGGGTGATGGCCACGATGGTGCCATCACAGGTTGGAACAAAGCCATTATCGTTGACTAAACCAGCATATTTTAGCTTTTGGTCTAGGTAGACGGTCACTAAACCACAGCTGTAGCTGACCTGCAAGTATTGGTACCCTTCGTCTGCTAGGGATAGTCGCAGACCACAAAACTCAACCTGTGTTCCGCGTACCCATGCGGTCGCTTTCCAATGGGGAACCTGCGGATCATAGACGGGTCCTGAAGGCACCTTCTGCTCTTCTTCAGTAGGTCCAAGGATCTTCAGATGATCACCAACCCAGAAGAGGCGATCGATGTGGACCTTCCGCCCCGCATCCTGGGGAATACGACCGTGGTATACCGCGTATAAGTTAACGCCATCGGGACCTAACACTACACTATGATGTCCGGGACCGGATATGGCTGATGTACTGGTGAAAATGGGGTTCCTTGGATACTTGGTCCAAGGGCCTAAGGGTGAGGGTGCCGTGGCAACACCAATTGCGTAGGTCTCATCCCGATAGCATCCACCGCTATACATCTGGTAATAGGTACCCCTTCTTTTCAATACCGTTGGCCCCTCGTTCCAGTACCAAGTTCCCTTTTTGTCTCCTTCCCACGGTTCGGTGGGAAAGGTGACCCTCATCTGATTTCCTACCGCCTGATCCGGGGCCGACATCGCCTCCACAACATTACCACAGCCGGTGGTTCCATCGACGTACCTAGTTTCCTCCGTGCGGATATTATAAAAGAGCCACAGGGAGCCATTGTCATCGCGATAGGGATGTGCATCGATGGACCATTCATCAAACAACGGATGCTCATCCCATTCAAAAGGGCCAAGGGGGCTTTTGCTTCTAGCGATCCCTAGTCTACGCAAAGCATCGTCCCCGCCTTTAGCGGTTCTCTTGGTACCACTTACATACATGTAAAAAGTGCCTTTGGAATACATGACCTCCGGAGCCCAGTAGTCCACTTGGGCCCAGTGGCACTCAGCCTTAGGAGCCAGTACCGTTCCCTCATAACGCCAGTTCACTAAGTCGGTTGAGGTGTGTAAGTGTACACCGCTGCCACCGGTGTGATAGAGGTAATAACGACCTAAATAGCTCATGGCGAAAGGATCCCCATGGTCCATCCCTGGTTGGCTAATGACTGGATTACGGAAATAAGATGCCACTTACTTCTCCCCCCCAAGTTAGCAAACAGAACCTATCGTCGGCTAAAGATCTCCTTTAAGCGCTTAACATCGGCCTTGGGCTTACGGTCGATGGTAAACAGCCCGTTAACCTCTTGCTCCACATCTGTAAGTTGAGTATAGCAGTACCCTGCTATTTCGCTAAAGCTTAGGAGCGCATCTACCAGCTCGCTGACTCGGTTTACCATATCCTCACTGCTAGATGCCGCCTTACCATAACCCCACCCAGGCTTACCATCTTCAATCTTCACGCCACCGAACTCCGAAACGATAATCGGTTGATCAGTCAAGTCAAATCCGGCAAGTAAAGTCGGTAGATTATGGCTAAAAGTAGTAGCGTTTGGGTTATCCGAAAAGGCCTGGTAACGCCGGGTTAGCTCGGATGCGTTTTGAGTATACTCATGGATGGTCACTAAATCTGTCGTTCCATGCTGCCATCCGTCGTTACTTACCACAAGTCGGGTATGGTCTAGGGAACGGGTATGATAGTACAGCGACTCAAGGTAAGCAATAATTCTCGGATCCATAGTCCGGGTCAGTTGATCAACACCCCAGCTTTCGTTAATCGGTACCCATGCGATAATACTTGGGTGGTTTCTATCTCTGATCACCGCCTCGGTCCATTCTCTTCGTAGATTACTTGCCCCTGCTTCACTATACTCATAACATGCCGGCATTTCAGACCAAACCAAAAGTCCAAGCTTATCACAGTAGTAATAGAAGTAGGGGTCTTCGATCTTTTGGTGTTTACGTACTCCGTTAAAACCGAGGGACTTGATTAGCTCAACGTCTTTTTTTAGATCATCAATAGATAAAGGTGTATAGATCCCTTCGTCCCAGTAGCCTTGATCAAGCACCAACCTTTGGTAACAGGCCCTACCGTTAAGATATACCTGCCCATGCCTACTAGTTACTTCTCGCATACCAAAATAGGTTTTGATCTCATCCACCACTTGCCCTTCATGCTTTAGGGTCAGCACCAAATCGTACAAGAAGGGATGATCAACCGACCACAAGCGGGCATGGGGCACAGAAATACTAAGCTGCCCTTCCTCTAGGGGAGTTACATTACTCCACCGGTTATAGACGGGGCCAACTGCAATATCTTGCCGGGAAACGAGGTTCCCTTCAGCAGAAACAGTGGCCTCTAAGGATAGGTTCTCTGTGATTTCACTCAAAGTATACTCGAGAAGTACTCGCTCCTGCTTGATATCTGGTATGAGATGAAAGTCTTCAATGTGTAGCCCATGAAGATGCTCCAACCATACAGACTGCCAAATGCCCGTAATAGGCGTGTACCAACAACCCCAGGACTCATCGCGGGCACTTTGCTTACCGCGGGGTTGATCAGGACGGGCTAAATCCACTATACGCACCACAAGCTCGTTACTTTCCGGCTGGAGCAAGTCGGTAATATCAAAGAAAAAGGGCACATAACCGCCCCGGTGGCTGCCTACGTAAATACCATTTACCCATACCGTCGCTTCATAGTCGACAGCGCCAAAATGCAGAATTGTCCTTTCATCCCAGGCCTTTGGGCTCGAGAATTCCCTTCCGTACCAGATGACCGGATGATAATCCGAAGTACCAATCCCGCTTGCAGGCGCTTGATAAGCAAAGGGAACTATGATCTTTTGATCAAGCTTGGTCAAGTCTTGGAACCATTTCCCTTTAATGCCCTCATTCCTGTCATCAAAGGCAAAATCCCATGTCCCGTTCAGACTTAACCATTCTTTACGTACCCTATCCGGACGAGGGTATTCATTTCTCAACACGTTACTCAACATTGAAACCCCTTTCATCTACAATACATTTCGACCTAAGCATTAACCGTGGCTTCATAGACATCCCACATCATTAACCGGTCAATAACCAAGGCAGCCGCACCCCGGGGACCTGCATCTTTCCCCAATTCGGCAGGGATAATCCGCACTGAATCAGCAATATGTTGGATGGCTCTTTCCCGATAGCTGTCCTTAATCGGTTGAAAGAGCAGATTGCCTGCCCGGGAGACACCGCCACCAATCGCGACAATCTCTGGATTAATCGTATTAACCAAGGCCGCGATGGCTGAACCTAGATACGAACCAGTTTTCTTCATTAATTCGCTGCAGAAAGGATCCCCCGCCGCGGCATGCTCCGCAACGAGTGCTGCGGTTACAGCACCCATATCATCGCCCACCGCCTTAGCCAAAGATGAGTTAATGCCCAGTTTGAGTCCTGCGGTGGCCGATGCAGCAATAGCACGACCTGAAGCTACGGCTTCCAGGCATCCATCTCTACCACAACTACAATGGGGACCGTCCGGTTCCACGATCGTATGCCCAATTTCACCAGCGGTACTACATACACCATAATGAAGTTTACTGTTCAGGACCAAACCGCATCCCACTGCGGACCCAACAAAGAGGGCAATAAAGTCATTTGATCCTTCCCCTGCGCCATACCTCCATTCACCGAGGGTAGCCATCCGCACATCGTTGTCCACGATCACGGGAATTCCCACGAGGCGACTGAGTTTATCTGCTACATATACATTCCGCCACTCCAGGTTAGGGGAAAAAATGGAGATACCGCCCCTCGGATCGACAAGGCCCGGAACACCAACACCAATTCCTCTCACCTTCTGCACCGATATTACAGTATCGGTGAAAAGCTCCTTGATGGCGGAAGCAATGGATTGGAGTACCGCATCACTCCCCCGCCAAGGCTCTGTGGGGACAACCGCCCGTCTGATGACGGTACCCCCTGCATTGGCAAGTATAGCCACGATATTGCTGTAACCTACGTTGACTCCGATAACGTAGGCACAGTCACCGTTTAGTTCTAGCAACATCGGACGCCGACCCCCTTGGCTCGGTCCTTGCCTTCCTTCCTTGACTAGACCGGCCTCGATCAGATCATTGGTAATGTTTGCAACCGTCGAGGAGATAAATCCAGTACGTTCAGCAATCTCCCCCCGGGATATTGGTCCAAACTCTTTGATCAATCGTAGTACCAGGGATCGTCTCGGATCTTTGATCTCGAAAGGTAAAATCGGAACACTCATGTCGTCTCACACCCACTCATTTCATGTAATCGTCCTAACCAGATACCCAAGACCCGGTCCGGAAGACTTACTTACACCAACAAATGTAATAAGTCTTCTACATTCTACTATAAGAATCAACCTTTGGTCAACAAGCATAAAGTTGGTGTGGCGAGACGACACCGGTGACCTTTACCTTGGCCATTGGTAAATCAATGGCCAGTATATAACACTAGAGTGGAGGTGCCTTAGGAGCAAGGCACCCCTTATCTACTAAGTCTACAAAGCTCCGATGGCATCAAATGCTTCAGCAGTGACGTTATCTATACTAATATCACTAAAGCGGATCCGGCCACCAAAGACCGCAAAGCCAATAGCACCCGTTTCGTTGTACCACTTATCCGTCTCCACATCCTGTATAAGTACATCATCAACTAAGAGCTTAACCCTATTCCCATAAGCCACCAACCGCAAATCATAGGGGGTACCAAGCTCAAAATCATGAGAAAGCGCACTTGTCTTAATCCAATCGCCTTTTACGTCTGGACCTCGGAACAGAAGACCGACGCCGTTGCTTGCCGTTGCGCCTTGGCGTAATAGGTATTTATGTCGCGGTAGGTTAACGTTAGGGTCTGCTCTAAAAAGTAGGCCTGCAAACCGTTTGTTGCTATCGACTTCCTGGAAGTTAATGGTCACTTTCAGATCGAAATCAGCAACGTCGAGTCCCCGGAAATGGATGAATCCACCATTCCCGTCTCCCGCGACAGGAGGGAAGTTGCATTCCAGTGTATCCTCCACCACGCGCCAATCACCAGTATGGACTAACATTTCCTTAGGAATACTGCCCTCAGCCGTCTTACTTAGATCCAGAGTAAAGGGCAGAGTTACTACTACCGGCTCTTCTTTCTTAGTAAGACACCCTGCAAATACTAGACATACCAACAATGCTACTAATGTGAGACTGTGTTTACGCATGATATTTCTCTCCTCCTTGCTTATTTTCGGACGGCCCACTAGGCCATCTAGTTTCGCCCTCGCAACAGTACCTCACCAATCTGAATATCATCTGGCGCAGATTCACCCGCCATGATCGTCAATTTGCAGTATTTCACGTCCAGGCCATTGTCCATACTTACAGATAGCACTAACTTTAGCCACTGCCCAGCAGCGTCTGTTCGAACTACCGTATAGGGCACCTCCTGCCAAGTGTCCCCGTCGTTGGAGATCGCTAGGGACAAGATACGATCAATCTGTTCGCCTCTTGCATAAGCTGTAACTTGCACATCCTGTAATCTTGGGGTCTCCCAGACTAGGTATTCCGTCGTGTTGGCTACTCGCGATATGCGGCTTTCGTCTTTGAAGAATTGCTCCGGATCATCCTGTAGGTAGACCCACCCTCTTGACTTGGCCACAGACTGGTCGTGGTTGATTGTCCCAAACCAGGTCGTCTGCGGCGCCTTCAATGGATCAAATATTGTCCACCAATTGGCCACAGAAAGCGACACTTGATCTAAGATCGTCAAATGAGGATCATCGGCAATGACGGTTAGTCTGAGGATCTCAGGTCCATCAGAAAACACTGTGCTATCGAAGCTGAACCGTCGCGGTACGGTTGTCCCTTCGTAAATGACCCTATCACCCATCTCAATCAGTACCTCACAGAGGCGTAGACGCGGGCAATTGGTGCTGAAAGTAATTGGAACCTGGCCATTAATCTTGTCCCCAGGGCGGGGCTTGTCGATACGGAATCCACCAACGTCCAGGAGAAAATCCTTAACAATAAGGTAAGAGCGGTGGGGATTCATATTACTCCATGAATGGTTGTAGTCGGCAACTCGAATCCATGTGGCCTGGTACCAATCCTCAAAAGGTGGACGTTCAGCCCTCTTGATCTCAAGCTCGAGTTGCTTTAGATACTCAAAGGCCTCTAGGCAGATCTCAAAGGCTCGATCCAGATCTGGCTCCTGCAGAGCTTCGCTTAGTTTAAGAGCCGCCTGAACCGACCGATAGTCAATCAACATTCCAAACTCCACATGTTCAAAAAAGAACTGCTGTTGCTGTGGGGTCATCTTCAGCGAAGCCCGACGGGTTGCTTCCAGCGCTTCTGCAAAGACTTCGGCCCGTCCTCTAAGCGCGGCAATAGTCCCGGGATCAACTGACAGATAGGACTCCGTCGCAAACTTCTTTTCTAAGGATTGGACTATGCTCGAAACGCGGGTGGTTCCATACCAAACCTTGTCAAAGGAATCCATGATCCGGTAATAGTCACGGTAAGAACGACCTGCTTCTTTGGCCGCGCTACCGAAGTACTCTCTGCTCCACCAGTCCACAAACTGATAGGCCGCATTTGATGAACTTAAGTAGCGTTCCGCATCCCAGACAATATCTGCGATCATCCTTGTTTCCATCACATGCTCCCGTAGCTCCGAAACGTTAAGTAGCATATATTCCGTTGCGCCAGATTCTATAATCTTCCGGAACTGCTGCTCAATACGCATGGGGGTTACAGTATGAATCGTTTGTTTAGCTGACCATCCAAAGAAAGCAAGATGGTAGTAGACTCCATGTTTGCTATTTCTTTGCAGATCCTGCTTACTCGGCAGTTGGCGCATAACCCCGTCACCATCATCATCCCAGACCAGGATGACTTCATTTGGTAGCCGGAAACTACCCTTTCGATAGTAATCCAGCATTTCACCGTACATAGTGAAGTGAAAAATGGGTTCCTTATCCGAAGGAAGCAGTTCCTTCGTCATTTCCACCTGTAGATCTATGATCTCCTGGTAAATCTTCAGCTTCTCCGTCTCGCTTATATTTGCAGGAAAACTATAGGGATAATCATCCGTACCCCGCATGCCAATCGGCCAAATACAATCTAACAGACGGTTTTCCAGCACGCCCCCCTTCCAGTATTCAATCATACCTTCACGGTTACTAAACCAATCAAAGCCACCGGTAACTCCACGCTGTGCAGCCAGACCAAAATGACTGAATCCATAGGGATTGGACAACAGGATATCGTAATGATGGGAGCTATAAAAAAGGCCCCAATCACTAGCCATCTGCTGCACCTCGAAATTCCTTGTAACTCTGACAAAGGGTGCCACCATGTTCATCTTTAGACGCAGGGCTGTCTCGAAATACCTTTGGTACCACTCAATCGGTACTTCTCCGCGTATGTATGGGTAACCCGTCTTCGGATCAATAGGCCTTGGAAGTATGTCCTCATCATCGTGGAACAAGCCCCGGTATTTGAAGGTCGGTGGTTTCGATAAATAATCCACCGCCTTCATCGCTAAAGGATTATGCTTTTCTGGCTCATATCCAGTCCAGTGATACAAAGGATCAATCCCTAGTCTTTCACTTAGGGTATAGACCGCAAAAGCGGTTCCCCGAAAGTTTGAACCAACGAGATATACGTCGTTCTCAGTGGCAAGAATTTGGAAAGTTTCCCATTGACCTAGAAGGAAGGCTTCGTCAATTTGCTCCGGCATACTGCGCATGCCCAAAGTCATAACATGGATCCGAGCAACTGCACCATCCGCAGGTTCTTCAACAATCTCGGGAGTAACCCCGGTTATCTTAGAAATATCTTGAGCCAGGAATTCCACAGCCTGCTTTACGGCGGAATGCTCCTCGGGGGCAACAACTATTTCGCACCCTTGGTTTCCATCAACCAGTAGGACGGTTGAATCTGTTCTTGGCTCAGCAACCCAGGATCCCCTAATCGGTTCATCCCATCCTTGCCCAAAGACCCGAAGACTGAAAAGCACTATCATCAACGAGACAAGAACACACAACTTACTTACTCTGTGCATGATCACACCCACAATCCTTTCCGGTAGTGACAGGCTTTACCGGTTTTCTTCTATTCCCGTAACGCTTTTTGCCAGCATACTCCCATTCTGTAAATGCTAGCCCCAAGCACTTAGTACATTCATCCTTGAAGTTGTTTGGGTTTTGACCGGGGTAACCCGGTCAAAACTCCTATTGATTCATCGCCTTTAGAATACCAGTGGCCTGTTCCTGGGCTTTAGCCATTCCGACTTCCGTCGCTTCTTCCCCGCGGATCACTGCCCAGACGTGATCGTTAATCACCCGAGCAATATCTGAATTAACAACGGGGCGGTTATAACTATCCGGGCTCGCCAAAAGCTCAATCCACACATACTCCCAAGCAGAGGCCTGGGGGAAGTAAGCTTGGTAATCCTCGACTCCCGGTTGCCAGGCGGTAGGACGCCCGGTAATCATGATATGATCACTAGCTGCCTCCGTGGCGAGAAACTTCATCCAACGCCACGCTGCGTCCTGTTTTGTGGAAGCTGAGCTCATGGCAACACCGATTGTTAAGTTCTCGCTACCTGCTCGTTCGAGCTTAGGATTTGGTCCATAGGACCATTCCCAGTTAACGTTACTCCTGCGCAGGATTGGTGTAATGGAAGGACCCGCATGCAGGAAAACCGAAGCTTCTTGTCTGGTAAAGTTCTCCGGGTACGGAAAGTGACCGACAGTCTTCTCAACACCGTGCACGTTTTGTAGAAAATCAAGTGCTTTCCTTACCGGCTCAGTGTTCATCGTAATCTCAGTGGGGTTTGTGTACGGGTAGTACATAAATCCCCCGGCATTGTGCACCCACGTCTGCCAGGACGAAAAGGTGCAACCGTATCTTGTCACATTACCACTGGCATCAACTTTAATCATCTTCTTAGCAATATCAGCGAAATCGTCCCAAGTCCAAGTGTAATTATATTGGGAAGGAACCAACACGCCACTCTCATCAAAATGGGTATCATTGAAAGCTGCACCAATAATCCATAGAGATAGGGGTAACATCCACCGCTCTCCAGCCCGCTCTCCATGGATAATAGTGGCGGCATCCACTGAGACAGGGAAGAACTCATCCCAAGATAGCATTTGATCGTTATCCATGTATGAATCTAGATCCGCAAACATGCCCGCTAAGGCAAGATTGTAGTGCTGAGAGGGAAATGTCTCGATTACATCAGGTCCTTCATCGGTCCCGTAGAGAAGAATCAACTTCTCCAGCTGTTCGTTCCGTCCTTGAACCAGAATCTCTACCTCAATATCCGGATTCTGCGCTTCAAACTTCTGTTTCGCTGCCAGTAACCAGTTGGTCCAGTCCTGCTGGTGATAGACATCATGGGCGTGACGGATTTTCACCTTTGCCGCTTCCCCCACCATCGACATAGCCAAAACCAGGCAAATGATCAAACAGCAACTCCAACGTCTATTAAACATTCCCGTATCCCCTTTCAAGCTAAGCAGCTTTTTGTACTTGGTAGCCTTCCATTGCGCCTTTAAGCCTAAAGTCTAACTGTTACTACCTCCTTCTAGTGCCTCGGCTTGTGTCCATCCAAACGGCAAGACTACACTCTAATCTACGGCTCAAGTTCCAGCTATTTCCCTACGAGACTCTCCAGAAGATTGCTCGCATGCTCTTGAGCCTTAGCAATTCCAACATCTAGCGCTTGTTGGCCACTCAGCACAGCATTTATTTGAGCATGAATCGCATTCGCAACTTGCCCATCAACTACAGGACGGTTAAAACAGTCCGGGGAGGATAATAGCTCAATCCACACATACTCCATTGGCTCCTCCAGAAATGCTGGGCACTCCATAATCGCCGGTTTGTAGGCGCCGGGACGGCCAGTTACCAGCATATTCTCCTGGATCGCTTCTGTGGCAAGGAACTTAACCCACAACCAAGCAGCCTCACTCTCCAGGCTAGTGGAGCTAATCGCCATGCCAATTGCCAGGTTTTCACTGCCGGCCCGTACCAGTTTCGGATTAGTCCCGTAGGACCATTCCCAGTTAACACCTATCCGCTGCAGAATCGACCGGACCGTAGGACCAGCCTGAAGAAATATCGACACTTGTTCCCGCGCAAAGTTCTCAGGCCAGCCCTGTTGAGTGATGATACCTTGATTAGTATATAGGTCCTGGAGGAAACCCAGAGTCGTCCGTACTGGCTCCGAATCTACAGTTATCTGCGATGGCATTACGTAACGATCATAGATAAAGCCTCCAGCATTATGAACCCAGACATCCCAATGGTTGAAGCTTCCCCCATACCGAGTTACCGTACCACTAGAATCCAGCTTAAGTAATTTCTTGGAGACTTCAGCAAAATCGTCCCAAGTCCAAGTGTAATTGTATCTCGATGGTGGCAATACGCCACTTTCGTCAAAATGTGTATCGTTGAAAGCTGCGCCGATCACCCACAAAGACACTGGCAACATCCATCGTTCACCAGTATGTTTCCCTGTGACTACAGTGGCAGCCTCTACAGAAACGGGAAAGAAATCCTCCCAAAGGACATCAGGATCAGAAGCGACGAAATCGTTCAAGTCCGCAAACATTCCTGCCTCAGCAAGGCTGTAGTGTCCTGTTGGAAATACCTCAATCACATCAGGACATTCCTCAGTTCCGTAAAGCAGAACCAGCTTCTCCAACTGTTCGGCCCGTGATTGGCGGAGAAGCTCAATCTCAATATCCGGATACTGTGCCTCAAACTTGATCTTTGCTTCCTGTAGCCACGCCGTCCACTCTTGTTGATGAGAGACATCGTGGGCATGAGTGATCTTGATTTTCGCTCCTTCAACACTGAATGACATGAACAGCATTGTGAGCAAACAAACAAATACCAAACTGTGATGCCGAGTAGTCTTCAAGACTCTCTTCCTCCTTATTTACGTGATCACATGTTACACCATTAGCACCGCCGGTAGGCCAAATGAAGCATCAACCGAACTTCGCCAACCCGACAACTGGGTCTTTTTAGTCTAATAGGGCGCCCACTATACTGACCCTTATTCCTTTAATGCCTCGGCAATGGCACGATTGAGGTCCTCTTCCATCCTTAACGCCGCTTCTTGTGGTGAGAGTGTACCCTGGGCAACTGGCCAGAAATACCCGGGGAGCACCGAATCGATGGAAAACAAGCGTGGTGATAGAGGCTTTCCACTCACAACCAACTGTTCTGCCATGGTATAGGCGCCTGGGATCCGGGCCGCAAGACCATCGATCCATGCCGGAAGCAGACTTTGTCTAGGCGGAAAACTACTATGAAGAACCAGTAGTTGTCTCTCTAGAACTTCCGGAGATACCAGCCACTTTAGGAAACGCCACGCTTCCTCAGGGTGCTTCGAGATCGACGACATGGCCCACGCGCCACCGGTAGCCGTCACAACCCTCTTACCAGCAGGGCCCATGGGTAGCATCGTTACATCCTCAGCCTGTTTGTCTTCCACTGTAATACCCCATCCGGATAGCTCCCATGATCCCCCCATGGTCATCGCCGCTTTCGTCTGACCATAGACAGCCCAGGGATCTCCGCCGGAACCGGGCATGGGAAACGCCGAGCGCTGACCCATTTCGTTCAAAAATGTCAGTGCTGCTACAGTCCCCGGGGAGTTGGCATGGGACTCGAGCCCATCATCTGTAAGCAACTGGCCATCGAAACTCATGATGATTCCTTCGGAGAAGCTATTTAGCAAAAACCAGGCCATATTACCAAAGCCCCAGAATGTCGGGACACCACTGCCTGGATCAGTCTTAGTCAACTTAGTCGATGTCTCTAAGACATCATCCCAGTCCCAATCCGCGCCGGGCTCAGCGATTCCTGCCTCCGCAAAGATTACTTTATTGTAGCGGATCATTAAGGTGGAAAGGTTAGCGGGTATACACCACCACTTACCATCGAACTTGAGCTCTCCTACTTGTGCCTCCAGAAAATCTTCAGGGTTTAGCTCCTCTTGGTCCCGTTCTATGAACGGATCGAGAGCCTTAATAAGTCCGCTGAGGTACAGATAAGCATCAGTACCAGGACGAACGTAAAACACATCCGGAGGATTACCTGCTGCAGAGCTTGCCACCAGATACTCATGGTAGCCCCCGGGCTTGTTGGTCCATTCAACCTCAATATCCGGGTTTCGTTTATTGAACTCATCCACTGCCCACTGCATCACAGCCAGTCCTTCTTGGGAAAAGTAGTCTGAACTCACAAATTGGATCCTTGCTGCTGCCGAAACTAAGGATGAGGTACCCAACACGAATGAACACAGCAACCCCAAACATAGTTTGAACCATGAAAGGTCCCTTTTCACATTACGCTCCTCCTCTTTCTCATATGTACTTGTGTTGCCTTCCAACGTCCCACGATACTCTTTGCATCGGCGTAGTCTTCGGTTATTGATTGCCGATGAGTACTAGATTACCAAGCTGTAACTGATCAATACCTACATCTTCCCCGACTTCTAACCGAAACCAACAAGCCCGCTCACCTTGCCAAACGCCGTGCATGTCTACCAGTAGCCACTCTGACTGACTGTGGGACGTAGTGGTGATCTCACAGGGTATGTGACTCCAATGCTCTTTATCCGTCGACACAAAGGCTTTCAAAACCTGGGGCGAGATATTAGACTGGATATAAAACTGGATGGACGCATCTAGTCTTCCAAGATTCGGTAACGGCCAAATCAGGTAGTTGCCACCTCCTTTGCATCGTAAACGATGTCTGTCCCCGAAGAAGTCGTCCGACTGTTCACTACAAGGCTCCCACCCTTGAGACATCTCTTCTGTCTTGAACGGTCTCAAACCGAAAAGGTTTGCGGCCGCGGAGGACAAACTTACAAAACCCTCCTGGAAAATCCATCGGTTATCTACGGTAAACACGACCTGGTCCTTGAGGACCGACCCATCCTTCAACGTCCCAATCATCTCCAATGTGTGCTGCCCATCGGATAGCAGATTCGTATCCAAGGAAAACGCTCCGGGCCATTGCTCCAGTACCGCAATTGTGGTTCCATCAACCATAATTACTAAGCCTTCGAGAAGCTGGTCGAAGAGCTCAACCTTAGCTTGCAGGTACATCATGCCGCTCGCGGCTGTCTCAGACGTGGGAGTAGTAATCTGTATACTAGGGTGTATAGTCTCTAACAACGACAAAACATATCTACCACCCGTATCAATGTTTGGGAGGGATACGATAGCCCCCCGCTTCGTAACCTCAGCCACAAAGTCCACTAAGTAATATGGCTGATCTGGTTCAAACCCACCTATCCTTGGCTGGGGCAAGACCTTAACGATATATGCACTATGAGACTCCATATTCGGTAGCATCACTTCCGCCTGGCCATCCGCGACCGTAGCCTTAACCACCAACGCATAACTAGGCTTCTCCAAGGGGCGTTCCCCAGTATTAGGGACGTACTCTGCTTCTATGTAGACACTACCTGTTGATGTAAGCAGGTCCGGGGCGCTGTTGAGATTCTTGAGAACTAACTTGACATCATAGGCTCCGTCAGCACTGTAGTTGCCAACAAGTATAACGGACTCCGCAGCGTCAGAATTATACCCGGCAATTCCGTCGATGGTACCAGACGATCTGAAATCGACTAACCTTCCCGCAAGATCAGAATAACCTTTATACACCCACCATGCGGATGTAGGTTTTTCACCTTTGACGCTTAGTCCCGTCATTCCCTTTGGATCCCATGATTCTACAAAACAACCCCGGGCCGCTAGCTCAATCCTAGCCCGTTCGAGACCGGCTATGTAGCTGACACAATTACCCGGATAGTTGTGAATATGCATCCCCATATACTCATCGATCCAGATCCTTCCTATGGGAATCTGGTTATCTTGCATCCATTGTCTAATCATCGTTGCCCGACCAGCGATATGCCTTCCATTGTCATACACTAGTTCGTGCCAAACTAGGATATCCGGAAGGACTTGGTTTTCCTTGGCAAATGTGAGAAACCTGGTTAACCACCCGAAGTCGAAAACAGCCGCATTAGGACCCGTAATAACGGCGTCGGGCTGTACGGACTTGATAACCATATAGGCTCTTTTGTAAGCTTCGTAGTACTGCTCTACAGAGCGCGGCCAGAAGACATCATAGTCCGGTTCGTTTAGTATCTCCCAGATGCAGGGAATCCCGCGGGTATCAGCTTCTTCTACGACATCCTTGACCAGTTGTTCCCAGGTATCCCAATCGCCGTAGTCACCCGGCCAATACTCCTTTCCCCGGTATGCAGAAATGTAGCCCCTTGATAAGTCGCGGTTATGCTCTAGGACGGTGTGATGAACACCTATTTGCAGCACTCCACCAATCTTCTCAATGAACTTAAGATTCTTCGGTTCAAAATACGAGGTCAGGTAGGGATGATAGGGTGCCCCTCTGACAAGCCTAACCGTAAGCGGATCCACCAGTGGCATCACCGGATGGTCTGCACTGATTCCGTGAAGAAACCCAGATGCCCCATGCGTTACCGGGCCGCGTTCCTCGGAGTAATCCACCACCACACGCTGTTGTGTTGTAGTTGCTTCCGCATGGCAAATATGCAGTGTTCCCAATACAAGAAGAAGTCCAGCAATAAGGATGTGCCCCCAATGATAGGATTCGCTCATACTATGCACCCCACTATGTACAATTTCCCGTTACCGGTAAGGATATATCAAGGTGGTATAATTGGTGACTTTAACCAATATCTGCCTTATCTCAAGTTGCGTACGGAACAAGACATATCACAGATACCACCGTCACCGTGTCATTCTAACGCTTTCAGGCCCATAGGTCCTAACGTCAAGACTGTGACGTCAAGACCTTTTTACAAATTCCGTTATAAGTTAATTATATTTTACTGCAGATCCATTTCTAGGTCAAGACCTAACGAACACCCAATTAGAAATATTGCTGAAGTGAAGATGCGTCAGAAATTGAGCAGGCCTTCTTAGTTGCCGTTACCAAAGAACGCTGGGCCTTCTCCGCACCATCGTTTCAACCCAAAGGGTTTGAGGCAGCACCGAGTTAGGGGAAAAACACGACCCGCATCTCTGGTGGTAAACAAGGCTTTCCCAAGCATCGGCCTGCCCCCACCCGTTATAACCCCTGTTGTAGATCACTTACAGATGCAACTATTGAGCCGGGCCCAGCACTTGGGACATTTGTCGACTCCGCCACCTGCCGGAGCCCCCTTTGCTTCACCGGGACCTAGGATGACAAAACGTCCTTCCCGTGTTTCCCCGGCCTGCTTGACAAGCACGCTAATAGTATTGGTGTCATTCACTTGCTCCGCGGTTATTCCCCATACACTACGACCGATGGATGAGGATATGGGGCGTGAGCGCCATTGGAAAGGCAGGATCAACTCAATCGTACAATCCTCCGCTTTTTCCCCCTTTGTGACCGAGACTTCTATCACTGACTCTATACCCGGGTAAATCACCGGATCCCCTCCATAGCCAAAGCACACCTCAAGATCCCCCAATACCGATACCGCCGAGTGAACGTCCTGGGTTAGTACTTGCCGTGCCAACTCGTTGCGGTATAACAGGGAACGGAAGTGTTCCGGAAGATTGGTATTTTCTCCAAACCTCACCGCGTCCGAACGATACCCAATGAGCTTTTCCGCGATTCTTACCGTCCGGTTTGTAAGTTCAGATATGGTTTTGGGAGCGTCGATGTTACCCGTATAAGGGTAAAGCACAATCTCTTCCCCAATAGGGCGGCGCCATTCCTCAGGAATCCCAGCGGTTCCGCCGATAATACCAAGCAAAGCACCAAGGGTAGCACCGGTGCAATCCGTATCATAGCCACAGTTTACCGCAGCGCATAGTCTCTCACCAAAGGTGGTCCCATAGAGCCATCCAAGGACGGTAAAACCATGGTTGTTAATGGCGTTACAGGGCATGTCAATCCCGAAGTGTGTTTGTATGCGCTGACGGGCCCGGCCCCACTTAACGTTGTTTTGCCAACACCAAATAGCTTCACGGATGACACGGGATATGCCACAGGAAATTGGAATCATGCGTAGACCTATACGGATCAGTTCAATGGGGTCATCCAGGACAAAAGCCGCACTCTCCACAGCGGCCCAAAACATCTCGCCATACACTCCTTCACCACCGGCGTGGTCTAACGTGGCATCTTTCCAGGCCATCGCCGCGGCTCGTTGTGGATCACCCGGTGCAATACATGCCCAGATCTCGCTTCGAATGGGCGCGCCCATATCGTCTACCCAGTAGTTCTCGAAGCAGCCGGAAATAGGCGGTCTTAGGCCCCGTTCAAGATTGCGCATGCAATATCCATATTCATTCCATGGATAGGCGGGAAGATACTTCATCCAGTATTCGGCAAGATCCTGTAAACTGAGATCTATACCTCGATCCTCAAGCAGTTGGAGCCAGACAAGCTGCAGGTCAAGGTCATCATTGGCAGCCGCTTTTTCAGGAATTGGATCGTAATAACTTAGTGCGTGAGCATGTTTTTGACCCTCATAGGGCGTTCCCAAGGTACCGCCTATGTTTTTACCCAACCAGCACGCATACACCTTATCCCTGTACGATTCCCTTCCTAGTTCAATCAACAAAATCCCTCCTTGTACAATATAATCAGTCTGCTTCCACTGACTCCGTCCAAACCCTAGATGCCCATTACAGGGGTAATTGCCGCACGACGGCACTACCTCGGTCTTAACTACATTGCTCCTGTATGGCACTGGCTACAAAAATTTGGTTATCGTTCACCTCACGGGTAACCAGTTTGTCTACAGACCTGTCCTCCAAGTGCCATCAAACAAACATAGCCCTCCGGTCGTTGGAGAGACAACAGACCGCCTTAGCCCCCGAGGGATAGATCCGATCAGCGTATGGGGAAAACAACCAACATTGCCGTCATCGTAGCGAAGCACTGGCTATCCTCTCTACAGTGCTTGTTAATCCCAGGCTGACCATAACGGTAATCCCAACTCATACAACTGGTACATCCCGGAGACCCTCTACCTGCCAAAGATCATCCCCATCCTCTTGTCTTTTTCGTACCGGACCAACCAACAATGGATCCTCGGTACTCACCATCCATTCATTCAATATATCATTCAGTTCACCTAGGATCCGCCTGTATTGTGCATCGGTAGCCAGATTGCTTTGCTCATGAGGGTCATGCTTCAGATCATATAGCTCTTCTGCCGGACGCATGCTTTGGTAATACTCATCAATTACAGGTTCATGGAGAAGTCCTCGGATTATGTCACCCGGAACAAAAACTTTTGGTTGGTGCCCCCAGTTACGGATATACTTGAATCTGTTGGTACGGACTGCTCGCGTGGGAGCGTAACGATCATGCCAAGTCAGTTCGGTAAAAATGAGCTCCCTTGGTTGATAGTCTCGCCCCTGTAACAAACTCAAGAAACTTCTCCCGGGAAGACCTTCTGGAGTCCAAGCTTCAGCTGCTTCCAGCAGTGTAGGCATTAAGTCGATGTTGCTTAGTAACTGATCGTAAGTTTTGCCGCCCTCAAAACCATTAGGCCAGCGCACTAATAGTGCCGTCTTCGTACCTGGGTCATACAACGTTCCTTTAGCCTTTGGCATGGCGATCCCATGGTCGGTGGTAAAGATGAAGATGGTGTTCTCCGTCAGGTTATTCTCCTGTAGACTACGGTCAATCTGCCCCACCGCTTGATCTACAGCCTTAACCATTCCATGCAGACCAGATAGGTCCCGCCGAATTGCATCAGTATCCGGTAGATATGGAGGAACATCGATATTCCCCGGTGGATCATTATCATATCCGGTTCCTCCAAAGGGACGGTGGGTTTCAATGAATCCAATGTTCAGAAAGAATGGTTCTCGGGGGGATGTATTGAGGAACTCGACGACTTTTTCAGTTACTGCAAAGGCGCTTCGTTGCGAGCAGTCGATCTGCCTATAGCCAAGACGGCGAGGATCAGAGCTTTCATGCTGAACACCGAACAAATAGGTTTCATATCCCGCGCTATTCAGCAACATAGGTAATGGCATCTCTCCCGGGTGAAGTTCCCAGCCCCTGTGGGCAAGGCCCATCATACCGTTCTGGTGGGGGTATCTGGCAGTGATAATGCTACTGCGACTAGGAGAACACTGGGGTGCTGTGCAAAAGTAATTCTCAAATTTCGCGCCCGACCTAGCTAGCTGATTCAGATACGGGGTCTTCACTGAGGCTCCGTAGCAGCCCAAATGCTGTCCGGTATCATGGGTAATCACCATAACAATATTGGGTTTTTGCATAGCCTATCATCCCTTCAATAGACACTGTGTCTTATCCCCACAGAACAAACGTACAATATGTAGAAGAGACCTTGAATTACTTCAGTCGTTACATGGCCGACCTACATCTTCCAGCAGTTGCATTATCTTCAGAGATTAATACCAAAGGTTACCGGACGCTCCGCGCTTTACAGGTGAGTTAAGAATCACTTTTTCCATCTTTTGTTTTAAGTTAACTTTACCCCAGCTGCCGGTATTAGTCAAGTAGATTCCGATGACGGCATACTTCCATCAATAAGAGAAACGACTCCATGTAGCGGCAACGGATATGGCTGTCTCATCCAAGGTAATATCAAAATGCCTTGAATGGTCTTCCTTCTAAATGCTCTACCAAGGGAGGGACCTCAAGGACACTTCCTACCAAAAGGAATCGGTGCCTTGTCTCTCGAATCAAGGAAATACATAGAGTCTTGCCCCGGCTATGTTGGTGCTTGATGGGATCTCCAGTAGGTATAGTTTTGACTGTATCAAGTATTGTACGCTGTGATACCATCGCCATGGCTTTCAACGGCAGAACCGATGTCCCATTGATTTGCAGGGAGTGAAGACTAGTATCCACCAAGGGCTAATACCTATCAGGTGGTGTTTGTATTTATTGTTGTCTATTGTCGAGCTTAAGGAGTGGGATTGATGGGGAAGAAGAGACATGATCTGCCAGCTGGCAACATACTCATGAGAAGGCTCATAACTCCCCTATGTCTGCTCATGACCCTATGCCTATTACCCGTAAATAATGTTGCTACCGCCAGCTCGGTTCTAAGCAGCGAGTTAACGCACATTACCCAGCTTTACTCTGAACCTATTCCAATCACAGAGCGACGATTGGCCGTTGGCATTGGTACCGTGGCAACCCTTCTCGCGCTAGATGAACCACTCTACAGTGCAACCAAACCAGTACAAGACCACCTATTCCAAGCCGCAAGGGAATTCAGTTTCCTCGTAGAAACACCAAGTCTATTTGCGCTAACTTGCTTATTGTATAAGGCGGATCCAATTACAACTAAGCTAGCGACTCGAGCACTGGTATTCACAGGCCTGAACACCCTAATTCTCAAGTCTGCTTTGGGGATGTCTCGCCCGAATGTAGGCCCTTCTTCGGTATTCGTAGGGCCATGCTTTGATGATGACTACGCAGCAATGCCCTCTGGACACACTGCCATTGCCTTTACCTTAGCCACGGTGCTATCCGATCGTTATCCAAAGTATAGGACAATGCTTTACACCGCTGCTAGTCTTGTTGGCGTCTCCCGGGTTGTTCTTGGTAAACATTGGCCAAGCAATGTTGCGGCAGGGGCTTTTCTCGGTGTCCTGTGGGCAAAGCATGTGTTAGAACAAAACCAGTCACCTGCGCTCAGCCCAGAGCAGCAGCGCTAGGCCACAAGCGGCAAAAACACAGTTGGGTAACCAAGCTGCCATCAGTTCTGGAAGGAATTCATTAGCCCCTAAGGAGCGACTGACTGCAGATAAGATATAGTAAACAAAGGCCATGGCCACACTTGCTACAACACCAAAGGCCTTGCCACCCCGGGCGGAGAAAAGACTCAAAGGGGCCGCCATGAACACAAAAAGAAATGATGAGAGGGGAAGCGACAACTTCATATGGTAATCCACCACAAATGAGCGAACCTGCAAACCACTTTTCTGAAACCGGGTAATATGTTCTGCCAGTTCCTTTCTGCTCATCTCATCAGAGGTCTTATAACCACTTAGATAAAGATCCGCAGGTTCCGCGGTGACAATCTCTAATTCGGTAAACTTACGCTCACTTACGACAAGTCCTCCCCGATCCAGTTCGGTACTCACCCCATCGATGAGAGTCCAGACGTTTTCCTCATATCTGCCCTCGCGGGCACTAATAATCGAAGGAAATCCCGTTCGAGGAAGCTGGTAGATCAGTATATCCTGAAAGGATTGTCTGTTTGGGTCGACGCGGCGGATGTAGAAAAACTGGCTATCCTGGCCTTTGAAAAAAAGATTCTGCTGCACCCGAGGTACATCCTCTTTCAGAACCACCTGTCGCCACATGGTCTGAAACTTCTGATTAGCCCAAGGTACTACACGTTCATTAGTCTGATAAGTCAATCCCGCCACCAGCAAACCCAAAACAAGAACCGGTATGATAAACCGGGTGAAACGTACTCCGAAACTTCTGACTACCGTTATCTCATTATCCTTAACTAGTCGCCCCAAAGAAGCCAAACAGCCATACAAAGCTGCCACAGGAAAGCTCATCACAAACAAATGGGGCAGCTTGTAGAACACCATCTTAGCCACTTCACCCACAGGGACCCGTTTGATGAAAATCAGATCACTCATCTCAAACAACAACTGACTAATCAACATCAATGTGAAGGCGGCTATACATAAGAAAAAGGGTCCTAGAAACTCCCTCACAACATACCGATCAAGTGTGGTAACCCTAACTGGCTTCCTCTGCAACTTTCTATTTCCCCTCTAATGACCAACATGAAGGTCCTTACAACCGTCCCACAAATGCAAGGCTGATCACTGACTCTAGTATGACTATACCCTAATATTTCGAATTCTTCCATGCAAGTATGGCGTAGGACCAAAAGCGATCACCCACGGCTTCTCCTAAAACGGCATCCCGAATTCGACCATTAAACCCGCTTCCTTGCCATCATGGATATACCCTAGGCCAAGATCCCATTTCCCAAGATCGGCAAGAAGGGATACATCGTAGCCATTCCTTGGAATAATCAAACCGTGCATTCCTCCGGTCCTTAGTTTAAGGCTTGGGGCCAGACTCCACTCTAGTTCACCCCACAAATTCTTCTCCTTCTGCCGGTTTAGCAGATCCGTTACCCCTAGGGTCACATACACCCGTTCCGACAACAACTGTGTCCATTCAACACCTACCAGAAGAGGTCTTTGGGAGACCTCACCAAATACTACAATGTTTTCTATGGTAATACCTAAGGCGGCATCCGGTTCAACAGCTAAGGTCCCTCCCACATCAATTCCCCATAGACTAGACAATTGTCGTTGGTCAAGCCAACGGTTTTTGTAACTAAGGTTGATCCCCAGTGCCAATTGATCCGTCAGTTGGGTCGCCTTTTGGTATGCCAAGTGGAACATAATCTCCTCATGATCAAGATCGTCTTCTATATCACGAACTAGCTTCAAGCTTCGCAACATGCCAAACCCGCTCACGTATCGCTCCCCAGCGGGCTGAAAGAAGCCAGCCTGGTAGCAGACATCGGCAGCGCCTACATAAGAAGCTCTGAGCGTTTTGTCCTTAACTTCCATAATATGGGCTGGGTTCTGTGGACGAACAGCCATGCCCGCGCCAGTCATTAAAATGACAACAACACATGTAAGCCCCACAACCAATGTCCTGCGCAATCCAGGCCAACTCCTTTCCATCTAGTTAGAACTGAGTGTTGAACTTCAAACCCCAGCCTAGTTCCTCCATACCAACTAGATACACGTCTAGATCAAAGCGAGGGGAAAACACAAGCCTCACTCCGGCATTCAAGCTTCTCCCATCATATTCCCCCATGACCATCGCTACCGGAACAGATAAGGACTTATCTCCCGAAGAGATAGTAACCGGGTTAACTACGTAGGACAGTCCTGCAAATACACCGTTGACACGTCCTTGCCCAATCCCTGCATGAATTCTTGGGGCTCGAAGGCCTAAGGACTTACTCGCAACCAAGTACATGCTCTCCCGGCTTAGGCCAAAACTCAAGGCGGGGTATTCCTGTGCTTCTCCCACAAGCTTTACTTTCACGCCCGCATTGAACGTCTCGGGATTGGCTCCTTTCTTGATAATAGACACCGCAGCAGCCACATCAGGGGATACTCCCCAAGATACCTCTGCGATCCCAACCTTCCCAATATCCCTAAATCCGAAGGTCAATCGCCCGTCCTTCGTTAGGTCTGCGGTGGGTACGTTGACTAGCACACCACTTGCAGAAGTTACCGTAGTAAATATAACAATCACAAAAGCTAGGAACACGCCAATGATTGAATTTCTTCGTAGCAAACTATCCTCTCCTCTGTAAACCTGCCGCTATTACAGTGTCTTCTCAATCTCTTCAAGCCGACGCTTAAGGTCTCTTATTGTCGTTGCCAGCTCTGGCAATCTGCGACTAGCGGCTTTGATGCGTAGTTCTTCTTGATGGGCACGGGCTGGGGCCCCTGATACAACCGAGCCAGGGGGTAGATCATTGGTAACCATGCCTCGCGCTAAGACACGACTTCCAGGACCAATACGTAGATGCCCGACCACACCGGCTTGCCCGGCAATGATCGAACCATCCCCAATCACACTGCTTCCGGATACTCCGGCCATAGCAACAATCAAGCAGTTCTCCCCAACCTCGACATTGTGCCCTATTTGGACTAGATTGTCGATCTTCGTTCCCCGCCCGATCACTGTACTATCACAGGTAGCCCGATCAATAGTCACATTTGCTCCGATTTCCACATCATCACCGATAACAACATTACCTATTTGAGGAACCTTAACATGCCCCGACTGATCCGATACGTAACCAAACCCATCGCTACCGATTACCGTTCCCGCATGAATGAACACCCTTGTGCCCAAAATGCACCCCGTTTCAACAACTGCGTTAGCATAAATAACACAATCATCACCGATCTGCACATCAGGGCCAATATATACGCCGGGGTAAATCATGACGTTATCCCCAAGCCTTGCCCCTGCTTCAATGACCGCATGGGCGCCGATACTACATCCTGCTCCAAGTTCCACTCCTGGGCCTAACACCGCTGTAGGATGGGTCCCGAGGGTTCGATCATACTTGGGCGCAAAGGCATGAAGAAGCTTCGCAAATGCAAGCCTCGGGTTACCCACCTTGATGTGTGGTTTTTCCGCCTCACAGTCTGCGGGAATCACTAAAGCCCTTGCACGGGAGTCAATAACTTTGACCAACATTCTAGCATCGGCGGCAAAGGTAATATCCTCCGGTCCAGCATTTTGGTAACCCTTAATACCAGCAATGTGTAGGCTAGGATCACCACATAAGGTTCCAGACACCAGCTGAGCAAGCTCACCTAGACTATACCCCTTGCCCATTGGTGCTCACCTCCGCCATAGTCAAGTTCCAAACACTGAAATCCAAATACTCGATTACTGACCAATGCCTAACTCGTTCAGGACCTGCTGGGTAAGATCAACTCCACCCACTAACACAATCTGGCCGTTAAGGACCAAATCTACTTTCTCGTTAACTGCCACCTGATGAATTGCCTCGATCAGTTCACCATAGGCCTTTTCCTCAACCTCAGCACACATGGCACGCTGGTTAGCATCTAGTTGCTGCTGATACTCCGCCTGAATTGCCTGGGCTAAGCGAAGTCTAGCGGTCTCAGATAAACCTTGATCTTTTTCAAGCTCAGCTAATTCCTTATCTAGTTCAACCTGAAACTTCTCCAATTCAGTCTGGAGCGTCTCGTCTAAGCCCGCGTCAACCAATCGCTGTCCAATTGCTGGCTGGAGATAGGCAAAGTATAGATACTCCACATCTACATAACCTATGGTGCTTTGCTGAGTTGCCCGCAGGACACCCCGCTGTCCCGCTGCCATTACTAGACCAACCATTAGTGCCAAAACTGCTGTAACGATTACATAGTTCTTATGTCGCGTTTTCATATGCATCTCCTTAATATCTTAAGCGGGCGCATCTGTGCGCCTGCTATTGAACGTTAGAATGATTGACCTATGGTGAAATACGTTTTTCCACCATCTTCACCGATACCATAGCCAAGACCCATCACTCCGATGGGGGTATCAATGCGTACACCAACACCATAACCTAGTTTCAGGTCTTTCAACGAAACCGCCTGTTCTTTATCCCAGGCATTCCCCAAATCCACAAAGGCGATACCCTGGATTGAGTCTGTCAGCTTTAGACGGTACTCAGCATTGGCAACAGCCATTTTCTCACCTTTAAACTGACCATAGTCATAACCTCTTACGGACTCAGTACCACCCACATAGAACCGCTCGTAGGTAGGTACATCACCTGTCTGTATACCAGCCTCCAAACGCAGGGCAACGGTATGCTTATTGGTCTGTCCGATCTGCAGGTACTTGCTCGCGCTGCCTCGGTAAGTGGTAAAATTCAGATCGCCGCCCATAAAGGAACCGGCCATCTCCGCACTAACATAACCCATCCATCCTTGACTTGGGAAGAAAGGATGGTTCCGGGAATCGGTCTGGGCAACGAAGGCCAGACTACGCAGCTTATTAGTCTCATTTAGCGCGTCGTCTTCGCTGACCACATCAATATCCTCTATTTTTACCCGCATAAAGGCTTGGCTAAACAGACCAAGACGTCGACCAAGACTAATTCCGCCCCCCAAGCGATGATCATCAACTGATACACCATCGATGACACGGGTTACCGAGCGATTGTATGCATTTAATCCAAAAGATGCGGGAGTATCGCCTAGATACGGAAAGTCAAGACCTAGGTCATAGGAACTTTTAGTTTTACCAAATTCCCACTTCACATCTAGTTTATTACCACTACCCCGGAAGTTACCGTCCGTAATCTGGATAAGCCCTACCAAACCATCAACCTTGCTATATCCTGCTCCAAAAGAAGCCAATCCAGTCTGGCGTTCAGTAACCTTGATCCTGAGGTTCACAACACTAGGATCATCTGATTCCTCAAAAATCGGCTCTACCTCTTCGAAGAAACCGAGCATCATAATTTTCCCTAGGCTTTGCCCTAGTCGCTCATAGTCTATGACATCACCCGGGTGCATCTGTAATTCTCGTCGAATCACCTTTTCCTTTGTTTTCTCATTTCCCTCGATAACAATGTCCCCGTATACCATTTCCTTATAGGTGATCTGAAGAACACCATCTTGTAGTTGCAGGTCCTGGGGCCAAATAATGTAACCATATTCATCTTCTACTTTTCTGACCGCCAACCAAATATCATTATCCAGACGGCGCGAATCCAGTACGGCACCCTCTTTTTGAGTGATAAACTGGCGCACCTTCTCTGGTTTCAATTGGGTTAGGCCAAGGATCTGAACCTTGTCGATTACCGGATTCTCGGTAATCTCGAAAATCAATTCTATGCCATCCTCATAGACTTTGCTGTCTACTGATACGTAGTAGATGGGGCCTGATTGGGCAATACTATCTAAGTCTTTGGTCAGTTTGTCTCGGTTAGCAGGCTGACCAATCTTAGTATTGGTAATTAATTTTTCAATGAACTCCGTGCTAACATGCTTATTCCCTGTTATCGTAATCTTTCTTACGATAGGTTCAGACTCCTGAGCAAATGATACTGCCGCAGTAGTTAGGACAAGCAAGAAAGCCAACATAGTAATCATGATACATTTTGGTTTCATGCGTTTCACCTCGTTGCCCCCTTCAGCAATCAAACAACATCACAAATAGGTGGTGTGACCTTACTTCCTTGTATTCTCGTTTCCCGGCGTAATTCCTTCCCTCGGAGTTAGACAATTTCCTCCCCTTCTGGTCGGGTTTGTAAGAGCTCCTCGTCTAAGGGGGACAATTCCTCCTCAAGGATGAACTCAATGTCACATAAGGCACTACCGGTAGCGACATAGGGTAGGTCAATCGTTTGCTTAACGGTATCCTCATTCTCTAGATTAAGCAGTGTAACCTGGATTTGATCATTCCTGAGTCTATCGGTAAACTTGCTAATTAGAAGATCCAGATTATCGGCGTCGGCTGGCTTTTCTTCAGTTGATGCTGTCCGCACAGCCTCATGCCAATCAATCTCCTTAGTAAGGTCCAAGTAGTCCATGTAGTAATACATATCACTACCCGATTCCACCATCAGCGTGGCAGACCCTAGGGGCCAATCCTCTGGAACCTCTAGTACCACCTCGTACTTCTGCGCATTATCCCGATAGGGCCTTACAATTATCTCTACTTCTACTTCATCACCGGGATGATAGTACGTTTCCTTAGCGTTCGCTTGTACCACCGCCGCGGTCTGACGGGTGTCCCAGACAATTATGTTAGCAGTGATTCGTTCGAGTTGTATCGCCCGAAACTCATTCTCCACAAGCATAGAAACAGCTTCCAAAAGCTCCCCGAGCACACTGGTCCCAATATCAGAGCTCCAGTGTAAGTTGCTACGTTTTAGGGGTTGCACCAGTCCCGAAGACTCAATCGAAAAGTCGACCATTGCGGTACCGCTACCCACCCGGTCCAATGCACGATCAACCAAGGAAAGAGCACTAGTACCTAATAGATAAATGATCATGTTTTCATCCTGAACTACATGAAACATGGACCGACCCTTTTTCCCGGTGGACATATCCGCAACATCAAGGCACACCTCAGTGTAACTAGGTGGTGTACCAATGGTACCCGCGATCCCCGCGCTGCGATCCTGGAGCACAGTACCAATCCTTTGAGCCGGATAGGCCAGCTTGAAGGGTAACGGTTCTGCATCGACGGTTTCAACTACTACAGCCTGGCTAAGCGTTAAGGCAACATCACCCGCATGATAAAAAGGATGTCCAAAGGCAAGAAACCGCTCATCGTCGATCCAAGTCATTGTTCCAACGGCCAGTATTAGTGCATCACCATAGACTAACTGGACCGCTACGGCACTACCTGGCTCAATTGCACCACCAACGGGTACATCTTCTTGTTGAACCTGGCTTAGGGCACCCAAACTCCTTAATGGGAATCGTCTTTCTAACAATCCCACAGCTCGAGATGTATACCCATAGGTAAGCATTGGAGAGATAATGGGTTCTATCGGCTGACTTTCATCGAGCTGTACCGATTCATTCGTGGGAAGTAGTGTTAGCATCTCTTGCATACGCTCAATAGGTGTCACTAAGGCGTATCGGTTTGAGCTATCGTTAAGTGCATAACTCAAAGCCCCAATGAGTTCTCCATCCTCATAGACCGGACTTCCACTCATTCCCTCGGCAATTCCCCCACACCGCCGGGCCAATTCTTCAGAGACCTTAATCAGGACAAGATCCTCCTCACCGAAGGTACCGAGGATTTCCACCGGAAATTCCTCAATTTGAGTACCTTTCAACACTGTCCTCATACTTCCGAGGCGAGGAAGGGGCTCGGCGTCCATTCCAAAGGGAATAACTAGAATTAATGATGCCAAGAACAACGCAACAACTAAGCTGACCCTAATCTGCTGCACACGCATCTGGTCAATCACCTTCTTCATTAAACATACTCCCATCTGTGAATGGGTTCAAGCAGGAGATGGGATCCTAGACACCTTATACCCTCTGATCCGCAGTAAAACGCCAATTCCTGATGCGTCAGGCTCCCTTATGATCCTTACCTCACTGAGCTTCGAAAAGCAAAAGAACCTTTAACCAAGCAATGCCATGGCCGAACCTAGTTTGGAGCATTGTCGCCCCTGGCCTGCAGCGCTTCGTTACCCCCTATCCTTTAGCAATTCATCCAACGACTGAAGTCGTTGGATGAATGTCATTTCCTCGTAACAATAAAGAATGTCTTTTCGAGCTGAACATCATGGGTTTCGGGAACAATACGGAGGGAATTAGATTGCTCATCCTGCGGTGTGATCGCTTGATATGGCATACCCCGATGAATACTGTCCCGCGGTCATCAGGATCTGCATTCCGTTGATCACACATAGTAACGGATCCGGGGCCACCTGAACAAAGACACCAGTCGCTTGCTCTAGAACCTCAGCCAATCCGTGTAAGAGAGCGCCTCCACCGGTCAACACCATACCTGAGGTCCAGATATCTCGAGATAACTCCGGTGGGGTTTGCTCTAAGACATGAACAATAGTAGCAATGATCGGCTCCACACACTCAAGGAGAACCCCCTGCAACTCCAAAGCTGATACCCTTTCTAGTTTGGGAAGTCCCAAGACATAATCTTGTCCCTTGACCTCCATTTGTCCGTCGGTTGGGACCACTGAGGCAACCTTCAATTTGACTTGCTCCGCTGTCAGATCACCAACGACCAGATTCCGTTGTCTTCGCAGATAGCGGATGATCGCCTGGGTAAAATCTTCTCCACCCAATCTTACCGATTCACTAACCACCTCATTATGCATTGAAAGCACGGCCACATCGGTAGTACCTGCTCCAATATTTACAACAAGATGACCCCGAGGCTGGGTGATGTCAAGACCAGCACCTAGGCCTGAGAGCAGTGCCTCAGAAACTAAATGCACCTGCTTGGCCCCTGCACTATAGGCAGCTTGTGCAATCGCGCGCTCTTCCACGGTGGTGATTTTTGGAGGTACTGATATAAAAGCGATGGGTCGGAATAAACGTCGTTGTCCGCATACCCGTACAACCAAGTATCTTAAGATCAGCTCGGAAATTCGATGACCGGCCATTGTTCCCTGACGCAAGGGCTGTAGTACCCTAACACTAGCTGGAGTACGACCGATCATATTAAACCCGAATCAGGCAAGCCTCCGAAACAGAAGGTATTTTCCAGTTTGTTGACTGCTCCAGATGGGGTATACCGTCAAAGTAAGTGAGAGATGATGGCAGTATCCCGGTGATTAATGTGAATTT